>CAXIDO010000066.1:0-8549 GCA_964022745.1 uncultured Methyloligella sp.
TCTATGAGCTAACCATTGCCCCTTTAAATGAAAGAGTGTGATTACGTAATCTCCTGCAAGTAAGAGGAGATCAAGGCTTCTAACGCTTGAAATGAAGGTCTTTTGATCTTTAGCCGCTAAAAGTGCGTCAATGGCTTTGTCAATCTGAGGGTTCTTGATACCTGCAAAATTATAAGAACCTTCTGTGTTTGCTTGTTTTGAACTCCAGCGGAATAGTTGCTCATTACCGGGGGACAGAGAGCCGGACCAATTATTCTGGATCATATCAAAATCAAAATTTGATTTTCGTTTTTGATATTGGGTTGTGTCGACTTGTCTGACAATGGCTTTAACGCCAATGAGTTTTAAATTTTCTATATAACTTAACAGTAGGGCTTCCTGAGATTTAGTCACTGTCATGATTTCAAACTCAAAAGGCTCATTTGTTGATTGGTTAATCATTTTGCCATCAACCAATTTATAGCCTGCTTTTTTAAAAAGTTTCATGGCTTTGCGAATGTGCTTGCGGCTAATATTCGAGCTTCTATTGACGGGGAGTTTATAGTCTCCGTTCCATAAGTCTGTATGCTCTCTTTCGAATTTTTCGCTTAATATTTTTTGCTCAATATCATCCGCTTTCTTACCAACCGAAGATAGGGTTGATCGATCAAAATAGCTCTTTGTTCTGCTATATAGGCCATGATAAAGCTGACGATTGATGCCTTCGAAATTAAACATGGATATCAGCGCTTTACGGATGTTTTGTTGTTTAAAAACAGGACGCCTTGTATTGAAAACCAGAGCTGACATGCCAGAGGGAATTTTTAATGCAAATTCCTTTTTTAAAACGCGACCATCTCTAATAGCGTTGAAATTATAGGATTTTGACCATTTACCTGGATCGTTTTCATATTGAACATCATTCAGGCCCTTTTTAAAGGCTTCGAATAAGGAGTTAGCATCTCGGTAATAGGTGAATTTGATTTGATCAAAATTATAGCGGCCTTTGTTGACTGGTAGGTCTTTGGCCCAGTGATTTGGATTGCGCTTGTAGGTAATGAATTTACCTGGATCAATTTCAGAAATTGTATAGGGGCCCGATCCGAGTGGAATATTTAGATTTGAAGCTTTGAATTGCTCCTTGGTCATTTCGTGTTTGGGCAGGATTGGCATAAGGCCCATAATGAGTGGCATTTCACGATCAATTTTGCCATCAGCGCTGGGCTTGAAGGTGAACTTAATGCCGTTTTCACCAATTTTTTCAACTTTAATGACCTTGCTGTAATAGGTTCTGTGGTTTGGCCTTCCGTTTTCTTTTAATAATTTATGCGTAAAGATAACATCTTCAGTTGTGATCTTTTTGCCATCAGAGAATTTGGCTTTGCTGTTGAGGTAAAAAGTTATGGTTGAGCGATCTTCTGCGAGATCTATTTTTTCTGCGATTAAGCCATAAAGAGAAAATGGTTCATCTAATGCTCTGCCTAACAAGCTTTCGTATACATAGCCGCGTACACCCGCTCCTGCGCCGCCTCTGATGTTTAGTGGGTTCATATTTGTGAAAGTTCCCATAACACCGAGGTCTAAGCCTCCGCCTTTTGGGGCATTTGGTCTGGCATAATCAAAATTTGGAAAGTTATTCTCGTACTTTAGGGTGCCATGCATGGAAATGCCATGGCGTGTTTTTGCCTCAGTTGGGTCTTTTGCTTTGCTTGTTGTTATACTGTGAAATAAGAGTGATGTTGTGAAAATACTCAATAATATCAGTTTCTTAATGTTAATTTTTGACATGAGATTTCTTTCTTTTTATTCACAATTGTTATTTAAGCCGTTGTACGCGTTAATTTCATCTTTTAAAAGCTTTGAATAGAGAGTAATAAAGAAGCCATAATCTGACATTTTAATGATTTTAAGACCTAAATTTACGTGTCTTTCATATCACGGGGTGAAATAAACCATAAAATAGGTGTCAATAAATTCGTCTTGTCACTGGATTGCCTTATTTCGGTGTGTTCAGGGGTATAAATAATATTGTAGGATAAATTTACTCAGGCCCCATACGATTAAGAGGCCAACTGTTATAGGAGAGAGGCAGAAATATGAGTTCGCGAATTAAACTTTGGAGCCACACTAAATTAGGGGCTCAAAAGAACCTGGTAAGCTCAAATAAAATGACTGCTACAGTTCGATTTACTGCTGCTGCATTGTTAAGTTTAGCTGTGGGCGGCATGATGCTTGGGGGCGGAACTCAAGCTTTTGCGGCTGATAAAAAGAAAGCAGCTGCTAAAGAAAAGAATGCATGGATCAAGATTTGTGATGATGTGAAACTAAAGGAAGTAAAAGAGAAAAAAGCTGCTTCTAAAAAGATTTGCATGACACACCATGAAAGCTTGAGCGCACGTACGGGCACACCTCTGGTGTCTGCTGCTGTTCGCAATGTATCTGGTCATAAAGTTGAGCGCTTTCTAGTGACTGTTCCACTTGGAATGGCTATTCCTGCTGGTGTGCACATCAAAGTTGATGAAAATAAACCTCTGAAAATCAAATATTCATTTTGTCATGTAGCTGGTTGTGTTGCAGAAACACAAATGACCCCTGATTTGATGAAGCAAATGAAAGCTGGCAAGAAAATTGTGATTGCGACTATTGGTATTAGTGGTAAGCCAATTGGTTTTCCAATTCCATTAAGTGGATTTGGCAAAGCTTATGCTGGTAAGCCGATTGATAGCAAGAAATATGCAAGCGCTCGTAAAGCTATGATGCTTGATATTCGTAAGCGTCAGGTTGAGGCTGCTAAAAAAGCTCAAGCTAAAAAAGATGCTGAGCTTATTAAAAATGCGGATAATCCAAGAAAGAAATAATAAGACGGTAAAAAATTTATCGTTTATATTTGAAAAAACGCCCCTGCAAATAATTTGCAGGGGCGTTTTTTGTTTTGAGATTCTTTGATTATTGGAATCTTGTTTATTGGAATTTTGTGTTTTTGTTGCTTACATTTCGTAAGCTTTGGCCATCTCAGGGTCTTGTTCTGCAACGATTTTAGCCAGGTCAACAATCACTTTAGCTTGTTTCCAGGTTGCGTCATCTTGCATTTTACCGTCGAGCATCACAGCACCGGTACCATCTGGCATGGCTTCTAAGATCCGTTTTGCGAATAGAACTTCATCAACATTCGGGCTGAATACTTCTTTTGCTAATGTGATTTGGCTTGGATGTAAGCTCCATGTTCCCAAACAACCTTGTAAGAAGGCGTTGCGAAATTGAGCTCTACAAGCTTCGCTGTCTGAGAAGTCACCAAATGGACCATAGAATGCTTTAATACCATTGCCCATACAGGCATCAACCATTTTAGCAATTGTATAGTGCCAGAGGTCTTGTTGGTAGAGTGTACGCTCTTTGTCGCCATCAGCGTCTTCTAAAACACCATAAAATGGATGACCGCCGCCAACGCGTGTTGTTTTCATGCCTCTAGATGCTGCGAGATCTGCTGGTCCTAAGCTCATGCCGTGCATTCTAGGGCTGGCACTTGCAATATCCTCGACGTTGTTTACGCCTTCAGCTGTTTCTAGAATTGCGTGAATTAGAATTGGCTTTTTAATTTCGTGGCGTGCTTCTAATTGAGCAAGCAGTTGATCCAGATAATGAATGTCCCATGGACCTTCCACCTTTGGCAGCATAATTACATCAAGTTTGTTGCCGATTTTGGATACAATTTCTGTAACGTCATCAAGAAACCATGGGCTGTTGAGGCAGTTAACACGTGTCCAGAGGCCTGTGTTGCCGAATTCATTATTCTCACCAATTTCGATGAAGCCAGCTCTTGCGTTTTCTTTTTCGTCAGCCGGGATCGCGTCTTCAAGATTGCCGAGGATCACATCTACTTTTGGGATCATATCACCAATTTTACCGCGAATTTTTTCGATGTGAGGGGGGATAAAGTGAATCATCCGCTCGAGGGAAACTGGCAGTTGACGGTATGGTTCTGGGGCGCCAATCGCCAGAGGTTTGTAAAATCCTTGATTTTATGAATGAGGTCTTATGGCCTAGAATTAGTTAGGCTTTGATATTGTGTTACTTACAGCTGTTAAAAGTCGTTTCTCTATTCATGCTGTTTATGACCAGCGTCTGTTAGACCACATGAATTGTTCTGGATATTCTCTTATCCATCCTTCGAATGTGCTTTGTATCTCTGTAATTATTTTTTTGATATCAGCTTCCTGGTCTTCTGTCCTTGGTACTTTAATTTCATGCATTTCGACACGGAAATTTGATTGTGTCCCAACCCTTACACAACGGCCTATCCATAACCTTGTGCCAATACGTCTGGCTAACATAGCGGGGAAGGGGGGAGATTTAGCATCAATTCCAAAGAATGGAACTTCTACGCCGTTTCTGTCCCATTGATCAGCTAAGAAGCCTAATCGGCCACCTTTGCGGACATAGGCGCCAATTTGTCTGGCTGTATCGCGTCCTGCATGAATGCCTGCGCCGCTACCTTTGGCAAAGAGGCCGCCAGGGTAAAGTTCTTTTCTTTGACTTCTTAAATACTGGTCAACTAGCGGGTTTTTGACTAGACGATAGACACCAGCCGGTTTCATACCCTTTGAAGCCAGTGGCCACATGGCAAGTTCCCAGTTGCCTGAATGCATAGATACGCAAATAGCAGAGCCCATTTTACCTTGATAACGATCTAAAATTTCTGGATTTGTGATTTCAATACAATCTGGATTTTTTAAAATGCGATCCATCTGCATGGTTTCAGCCATGACGCGGCCGAGGTTTTCCCACATTGCAAGAGCGATTTCTTCTCTTTCTTCTTCCGTTTTTTCTGGATAAGCCATAGCCAGGTTGTTGAGCGCTCTTTTATGACGCCTGCCGCGCCCTGCCAGGATGCGCCACCAATAGGCAGAGAACCTTACAGCAGTATCTAGGGGCATTAATCTGATCATGCCAATGATTGATCTAAGTAGGCAAAATTCTGCCCAATATCGAATATGCAACCAAACTGTCATTTATGAGGCCTCTAACGTTTTTCCGTGGTCTTTATGGTGTAAAAATGAGTTCACTGTAGGTTAAAAAGCTATGATCTAGATTTTAAGAGCATAAAAGACGATCATTGGTCAAGATTTCTTTCGTATCGTGTTTTGCTATTCTTGACCTGTCTCAATTGACTGTTCTAGTCGTAAACTTAATTTATGGCTTGGATTTATCCATTGGAATCTTCCCCTCAAGTGAGAGGCCATCAAATTTGACAGGCATATGTGGTTTAATTGTATTGTTATGTACATGCCATTGTTGAATGATTGGCAAATGCTATTTTAATGTCAATAAATTTATGACGATGTAAAGGGTATAGTAGAGGTTGGTGGTGGCCAGATAAAAAGAAACTAAAAAGTTAAACTTTGTAGCCATATTTAAAATTAACTTGTCCATTATTAGATATGGAACAGGTTTATTTATGTGCTCGTTATTTTTTCAAGTTCTTTAAGACGATTGAATTATCTAATCCGACTTAATGACATCAACTATTGTTCTGCATGATATTGTAGAACTTTAACCTGGCATTGCTTGGAGACACTCCCTTTTGGTTTTTAATATCTTCTGTGAATAAAAGCCTTCCATTTTGAGATCTTTTATAAGATTCAAAATGGATCAGTTCACTGGGAGAGAAGCGCAATCGTACAGTATATTACATGGGACTTATTTGATTAGAAAAAGTGTTTTGAATACTTAGAATTTTGTAACGTGTTGAGTATATTATCAGGTAATTTCACAGCAGATTTAAAGCGTGTATAGGTTGCCCCTTTAGGTGAGTCGTTAGTCACGTTTGAGCGAGTGATTGTAAAATCAGGCAATTGTAGAAATTCGGATATTGCTTCGGATTTTTGATTATCGGATAGATCTGATCGTAAAATTAGAACATCGTGATTTCCACGTAAGACAGTGAACCGCTGTTTTTTTGGGAAGGGTGTTGAAAACACGTCCATATCAAGGGTAGTAGAAAACTCGTTCTGAAACCATGTAATAGATGGCGCCTGCTCACTATTCCAGAGTTTGAGGTAGTGTTTTAAAAGTTCATCGTTAGGTAAATTAGCTGCATCTGGTGAGTTGCAATATTTCTCTAAATGCTGAAAAAATGTTGATATAGAATGAGACACAGGCTCTCTCACAAGAGTTATGACCTTGGCTCGTTCCTTATTTTCAACGACGCGTCGGAACAAATTGGGGTGGACGTCTGCACCTATTCTATGCACATGGAAGGCATCAATGCCAGCTGATGTTAGAGAGTCATAGATTGACTTAGAACCGACTTTTCCCATCTGATAAACAAGAATTGGTAATGGTTCGCGAAGCGAAGCGTAAACATCTTGATAGACACGTGGCCCACCAAAATATCGGTATCTGATTATTTTAAAAATTCGCAGGGTATCTTCGAAAAATTTCATGCGTTCTTTTACCATGATTTCCGTTCTTGTCTAGATGTTTCTATGTCCAAAGGTTTGAATGAATATACTTACTGTGGGGCGTGTAGGATTAGTTTTAAAATATCAGCTTAAACATTGACTTTCATTAGTTCAGGTAAGCTTTGTTTTTCACCTAAACCTTGTTGCATGATCATTTGACGCATTGATTTAGAGTTTCGCAAGATTGTTAATCCTGCCGTTCTAATTGAGCGTAATGAGATATTATTTAGGAGTACAGATTTATTCAACATGACGATGACAAAGGTTCTGCTCATAATATCTGTTTTGCGTGATTTGTTATATTCATCTGTGATTTTAGCAATCAGATCATGGTTTGAGGGCGCATTTTTTAAAATGTCTATTAAATGAGCAGCATCTCTTAAACCTAAATTCATTCCTTGAGCGCCAATAGGAGGGATGACATGAGCGGCTTCTCCAACCAGAGCTATTCTGTTTTCAGCAAATTTGTCTAATTTTAATCCTGTGATGGGAAAAGCTTTTCTTGGCTCAACCGATGTGATCTCGCCTAAAATGGCGTGAGAATTTTCATATAGAAGTCTGCTGAATTCATCATCATCAAGTGCTGTAATGCGTGATGCTTCTTTAGGTGTTAATGACCAGACTAGGCTTGAGCGATTTTCTTCTAAGGGAATAAGCGTCATAGGGCCGGTGGTTCTGTGAATTTCGGTAGATGTAGCTTTATGGGGTTCTGAATGAGTGAAGGCACATGCAATGGCTGTTTGGTCGTAATCCCATTTGCTTGTTTCTATGGATGTTGCTTGCCTACAAATTGAATTTCGTCCGTCAGCGCCAATGCAATAGTCAGCTGAATGTGTTTTTTCTTCTGACGTTGTGATTAGGACATTGTCTTTATTATTTTCAATGTTGGTAACCGCTTCGGTTTCTATCCAAGTGATTTTGTTTTCTTCAGAAATCATTTTAATAAGGGCTTTGTTGAGATCGCTATTGGGAATGTTTTGCGCAAAGTATGGCATGTCGAGCTCTTGAGAAGAAAAATGACAGTCAGGTGCTCTGATTAGTGATCCGCAATCATCGATCATTCTTAGATGTTTTAGTGGAGATGCGTTCTTTTTGCAGTCCGACCAGATGCTACAATTTTCTAACAATATTATTGAAGGAGCCATGAAGGCTGTGGTCCTTGTGTCTTTTGCTAAAAATTTTTCATCAGGTTTTAGTCCGAATAAATTTATTTGAAAGTTGGTCTCTTTAGTTAGGGCTATCGCAGTTATGAGGCCGACAGGGCCAGTGCCAATGATGGCTATGTCAGAAATAGGGTGTCTCATTATAAAGGACCTTAGAAATTTGCATTATCTAGAGTCATACTCTTTTAAAAGGAGAGAGACAATCTAGTTTGAAATTTGTAGTGAAGGGATTTTTTTCTTATTACTTTATTATATCTCATAGACTTTTTTGTTTGTGAGCATTTTTTCGTTTTTCTAGTAAAAACAAAGGAAAAAAGGCTTGATGATTGAATGTGACATAATAAGTGTTTGTCATATCTCAAGGTTTTTAACTGAGGTCACTTTTTGTAACGATCTTCATTTAATAAATAGAGTTTTAGAGGGAGATTGTGATGGTGGGAGCCTAGCTTTCGTTTTAGCCTCTTCTACAGCTAAAACCTCTCTTTAGGCAGCTGCTTGCGTGTTTTAATAGGTTTTCAGAGGTTGCTTCATTTAGATGTGTCTTCTGAGTTACAACGTTGGCAGACATTGTTCTGTGTGCAGGGTTTGTTACAGAACTGTCATACAATTCTTCTAATTCTGATCCTGGGTCTAGCAGACAGATGCACTCATTTTTTTGAGGCTCTTATGGTCGTTATTTAGATCGTGTGTAGTCAATGAGTATATCCATTCTGAACCGAAATTTATTTAATCTCATCTGAACCTTCGATTAATTGGGGTTCAACAAACAATTATAGTGGAGAAAAATTGTGATTGGGGGAATTATGACTTCCAGACTTTCTTTGGCAGCGTTGGTTGCTGGCGGTATGATGGTTGCTACTTCTTCAGCTAATGCGGCTGACTTGGGTGGTGATTGCTGTGCGGATTTAGAAGAGCGTGTAGCTACACTTGAGGCTACTACAGCTCG
>CAXIDO010000067.1:0-8512 GCA_964022745.1 uncultured Methyloligella sp.
CCCCGTCACCGCCCTCCATACATCGCTGAAGTCGGCCTGTTTAACCGCCCCACTCTCAACCACAATGTTGAGACTTTATTTTGGATCCCTAAAATTCTCAAAGAAGGGCCTGAGTGGTTTGCAAGCCAGGGCGTAAATGGTAGCAAAGGTCCACGTTCCTGGTCAGTTTCTGGTTGGGTCAAAAACCCAGGTGTCTTCGTCGCACCTGCCGGTATAACGGTGAACGAACTCATCGAGCAAGCTGGCGGCATGCAGGATGGTCATACTTTCAAGGCATATTTGCCAGGCGGAGCCTCAGGAGGAATTTTGCCAGCCAAACTTGGAAACCTTCCTCTTGATTTCGGCTCGCTCGCTGAACAAGGGTGCTTTGTAGGTAGCCATGCCATCGTCATACTTTCAGAACAAGACAATATGAGAGAGGTTGCTGTAAACCTATTGGAATTTTTCGAAGAAGAAAGCTGCGGTCAATGTACACCTTGCCGCGTAGGTTGCGAAAAAGCTGTTGAATTAATGAAAACGGAAAAATGGGATGTTGAGTTATTAGAAGAACTATCAACTCTCATGATCGACGCATCAATCTGCGGCTTAGGTCAAGCGGCACCTAATCCAATCAAATCTATTATTCGTTTTTTCCATGAGGACATCTTATGAGCACTTCAAAAACTAAATTTAACCTCAATGGAAAAACAGTTGTAGCCAATGATGGAGAGACCATTTGGGAAGTCGCCAAAAGAGAAGGCATAGCTATCCCCCATCTTTGCCACAAACCAAAACCAGGTTACAGACCTGATGGCAATTGCAGAGCCTGCATGGTCGAAATCGAAGGTGAAAGAGTGCTTGCTGCATCCTGCATTCGCACACCTTCAGAAAACATGAAAGTCACCACCACAACAGAGCGTGCAAAAAAAGCACGAGAAATGGTCATCGAACTTTTATTAGCTGATCAACCAGAACAAAAATCATCTCCAGATCAAAGTTCACATTTCTGGGAAATGGCAAAGGCTCAAAATATAAGCCAAAGTCGTTTTCCCAAAAATGGAGATATCAAGCCCGATATGTCACACCCTGCAATGGCGGTGCAGTTAGACGCATGCATTCATTGCAACCTCTGTCAAAGAGCCTGCCGTGAAGTTCAGGTCAATGATGTGATCGGCCTTGGTAATCGCGGCAAAGAAAGCGAAGTCTTCTTTGACTTTAACGACCCTATGAATGACAGCACATGTGTGGCTTGCGGTGAGTGTGTTGAGGCCTGTCCAACCGGCGCACTAATGCCTAAAACTGCGATTGATTTAACGACCGGCATTGGTACAAAAGAAACGCCTAAAGAAGTGGCATCCGTTTGTCCATTTTGCGGTGTTGGTTGCCAGTTAAATTATAAAGTTGAAGATAACAAGATCATTCACGTTGAAGGTCGGGATGGCCCTGCGAATGAAAACCGC
The DNA here is from genome assembly GCA_964022745.1 of uncultured Methyloligella sp. Classification (GTDB taxonomy): domain Bacteria; phylum Pseudomonadota; class Alphaproteobacteria; order Rhizobiales; family HXMU1428-3; genus HXMU1428-3. Next base: position 1,440 of record CAXIDO010000067.1, read on the forward strand.
CTTTGTGTAAAGGGGCGCTTTGGTTTCGACTACATTCACTCTCCTGAGCGCTTAACAACAGCCCTCATTCGCAAAGAAGGAGCACCAAAAGGCCTGAATGTCGACCCGGCGAATGTACACACTCATTTTAGAAAAGCCACCATCGAAGAAGCTCTGGAATTTGCCGCAAACGGCATGGCAAAAGCTGCTAAAGATCACGGTGATGAAGCGGTTGCTGGTTTCGGCTCAGCAAAATGCTCAAACGAAGAGGCTTATCTATTTCAAAAGCTTATCCGAGAGCGCTTCCGTCATAACCATGTTGATCATTGCACTCGTCTTTGTCACGCCTCATCAGTGGCCGCTTTAATGGAAGGCATCGGCTCGGGAGCAGTTACAGCAACATTCAATGAAGCCTTAAACTCGGATTTAATCCTTCTCATAGGATCAAACCCAACGGCAAACCATCCTGTTGCAGCAACCTACTTCAAACAAGCCGTTAAAAACGGTACGAAAATGATGATCATGGACCCAAGGGCCCAGCAACTCACTCATCATGCCGAGCATTTTTTACAATTCCGCCCAGGTTCAGATGTGCACCTGCTCAATGCCATGTTAAATGTAATCATCACACAAGATCTTTACGACAAGCAATTTGTTCAGGGGCGAACAGATAACTTTGAAGCCGTGAAAGATCATGTCGCGACATTCACCCCGGAAGCTATGTCAGAACTTTGCGGGATCGAACCTGAAATGATTAGAACAGCTGCCAGAGCTTATGCCTCAGCTGAGCGCGCAATTATCTTTTGGGGAATGGGGGTGTCCCAACATGTCCATGGAACTGACAATGTTAGATGCCTTATATCTCTTGCCATGCTCACTGGCCACATCGGCAGACCAGGTACCGGTCTCCACCCTCTGCGCGGACAAAACAACGTGCAAGGCGCTTCAGACGCAGGCTTAATTCCAATGGTTCTCCCAGATTATCAACGCGTCGATGATGCTGAAGTGAGAGCAAAGTATGAAGCCGCATGGGGCTTTCCTATAAACCCAACCCCTGGTTTAACCGTCGTTGAGATCATTGAAGCCATTTATAATAGAAACATCAGATCGATGTACATTCACGGTGAAAACCCAGCCATGTCAGACCCTGACGTAGACCATGCAAGAGCAGCTCTTGCAAAACTGGATCACCTTGTAGTTCAAGACATATTTCTAACCGAGACAGCCATGTTTGCAGACGTTGTCTTACCAGCAACTGCCTGGCCAGAAAAAGATGGAACGGTTACAAACACCAACAGACAAGTACAAATGGGACGCAAAGCTGTCGATGCCCCAGGTGAGGCTAAAGAAGACTGGCAACTCATCCAGTTAATTGCCCAGCATCTTGGTCTTGATTGGAACTATGCGCATCCAAAAGAAATCTACACCGAAATGGCAAATTTAATGCCGTCCCTTGAAAACATCACATGGGATCGCCTAATGAGCCAAGATGCAGTCACCTACCCTTCAGACGGCCCAGATCATCCTGGACACGCTGTTGTATTTGCAGATCGTTTCCCAACAGAAACAGGGCGAGCCAAACTAGTCCCAACAGTTTCATCAGATCCAAACGAACAACCAGATGATCAATATCCGTTCATCCTCACCACCGGCCGCCAATTAGAACACTGGCATACAGGCGCAATGACAAGACGTTCACAAGTTCTGGATGCCATAGAGCCAAGCCCAACTGTCAGCATTCACCCCGAAACGTTGAAGTCTCTTAAATTAAACCCCGGCGATATGGTGGAAGTTGAAACAAGACGCGGCAAAATCGAGTTAACTGCACGAGCGGATAAAGGAATGCAAAGAGATATGATCTTCATTCCATTTGCTTATGTTGAAGCTGCAGCAAATATACTCACCAACCCACAACTTGACCCAATAGGAAAAATTCCTGAATTTAAATTCTGCGCAGCTAAAATTAGCAATCCAAACCTAAAGGCAAAACAAGCCACAACAGACGCTAGCATTTCAGTCACAACCGCAGCAGAATAATAAAACAAGACCTTCAAATCAAAAAAGAGCGCCCTTATGAATTTAAAGGCGCTCTTTTTTGTTATTTTTAAAACACTAAAAATTATAGAAATCTATTTTTTATACGCTTCTCTAAGCATAGAAAGAGGTTGATCAAAGCGTAATTCACTTAGCTTATAACTTCGAGAAAGCCTGAAGAAAAACTCAGCGTCCTTCCCTTCACTTAAATCGGCATCATCAATAGGAAACGCTGCTGCGACATCAGCTTCAATCCCATAATCAAAATAAAGCCGTGCCCCAAAACCAGCTGAACTTAATACAGCGTTATCGACAAAATCATTGCTGCGGTCCCATACAGTGCCAACATCAGCAAAGCCATAAAGTTGGACACCATTCAAGAAACCAAAATCCAAATCACGACTATATCTAAGTTCAAGAGAACCAGCAGCTCCACCATCTCCGCTCACAACCCCACTTTCAAAAGCACGCCCAAAACGCGAACCACCAAAATAAAATTCTTGCGAAGATAAAAGAGAATGACTGGCTAGTTGAATTACACCAGAAAAATAGAGAGACCAATTATCATCAATCACTTGATTGCGAGAAACGTCAGCATAAAACTTCGTAAATTCTCCATCCCCATCATAGCGAGAAAGGTCAACGTCCCCCTCATTAGAAACATTCCCGACGTCCAAACCTTGTCTCAAATTCAAATATACAAAGTTCTCACCACCCCATTTATCATTTTTATTGAAGCGGAGATAAAAACTCAGACCATGCAAAGTATCATCAACATAAGTCCCAAAGTCATTCTGCTCCTGATTATTCCGAGCCCAAATTCCAGCACCCAACCACAGGTTACTTTCTCTCGTACGAAGCAAGTTCCAATTTAAATTAACCCCAGCATCCAATGTTTTAAATTCAGTATTCGTTAGTTTGCGATTATCATTTGGCTTTGAAACACTGCCAGATAAAAACGCAGAAAGTGTCATACCATGAACATTAAGAGGTAGGTCAATAGAAACAGCCCCAAAATTTAATTCGTCCATAGAATCCAAAATTGAAGAATAAGAAAATTGAATACTCTCACCAAAACCAAAAATAGAATTTAAAGCCAAATTTTGATAAGATTGATAGGGTCCTATCGGGTCACTTCCTCGATTGTCGATATCACTACCAGACCAAACCTGCCATGTCTTGATAGAAATCGTCAGCTCAAAAGCACCGCTCATTTCGCCTTGCTCTTCAAGCGAAGTATCTTCCAAACTAACTCCAGGTGCATCACTAATAAGAAGCAAATAACGTTCCAAGTGCGCTTGAGTAAGAGGTTTTGGTTTCATTAAGGGAGTAGAAAATTTTCGAATACCAAATTGATCTGGATCCCCTCCTTCAAACTTTACATTTGAAATGTACCCTTCAACGATACGAATAACCAATCGGCCTCCTGCAACATCTTGAGGAGGAATAATCGCGCGAGATAAACTATATCCGGCCTTGTGGTAATGAGAGGTCAAACAATCAGTTAAGTTTGCCAAATGTATCTCATTCACTGTTTTGCGAATAAGTTCAGAATAACAATATGAAAGATCAGAAGTTTCAAAAACAGTCCCACCTTTAAGGGTTACTGAATTAATAAGTATTTTTAATTGCCCTTGATCAGACTGGGAATATTTTTGCTCTGGCTCTTCATCTGACGAAGCATTTAGTTCATCAACTGAAGGGGGTAAATAATTTGAAGAAGGAGAATTTTCCTCACTACTTTGATCAAATTTTTCTTGGGCCTGCTTTATAGCACCTTCAGATGTTTTACTCGATTGTGCCATAGCTGGAAAAGAAAAACAGCAAATAAGAACAACAAACAAAAGCCTTCCCAAACCTACGAAAGGCAGGTTTGAATAATTACCCCCTGAAAAAGCTTCTAAAAGAACAATATTAAGTCGTACAACCACAATCAACACCATTTCACTAATACTAGTGATTAAATAGTGAAGCTTTATGGTTAATGAACCGCTAAACCTTTTGATAAAATTACAAATTCTGAAATAAAGCTAATTTAAATTGTTTTTAGTATGGTCGTCTTTGAATATTAGAAAATAAGAAATGAGACAGTATTATGCGTAAGTTTTTCAGCCAAATCATCACTATTCCATTTTTATTTATTTCTCTATCTCTAATGCTAGCTAATCAGGCAAATGCATCTGAATGGCATGTCCAAAAAATGAGTGGCGATGTTTGGGTTGAAACGAATAAACCAACAAAAATCGCTTTAACAAAAGATACTGTCTTACAAAATGGCGATAAAATAAAAACAGGCCCAAATGGTCGTGTCTTACTGAAGCGTAATAAAGAAACAATATTAGTTTCACCAAATTCATTGATTGGTCTGCCAGAAAAATCAGCTGAGAAGGGTAAAACCATCATCCTTCAACAAATGGGAGAAATCCTCTTAGATGTTGAAAAAAGAAATGTAAAACATTTCGAAGTCTCAACGCCCTACCTCGCTGCTGTCGTAAAAGGCACTCAATTTCGCGTAACCGTCGATGAAAAAGGCTCAAGAGTAAATGTTCTTCGCGGCAAAGTAGAAGTCTCTGATTTTAAAACTGGTCAGTTCGTTTTGGTAAAACCAGGACAAACAGCACTTGTTCACACGTCACAAAAACAAGGTAATGCCTCTGGTCTAATCTTAAAAGGTGCCGGTGATAAAGCAACAATCCAAAAAGGCAGCCCAAAAAAACAAAGAGTAGCACCACTCAAATCGAAACAATTTCACGCGCTCAATAATAAATCTCAAGTTACTAAATTAAAAAAGAAAAATGGAAAAGCGAGTTCGGCAAAGATTAAAACAGACAAAAGTTTTAAAAATGCGAACAAAGCTTTAAAAATAAAATCACAAAAATTAAAACTCACCAATAAGTCTTTAAAAAAATCAAAAACAAAGAAATTATCAAAATCTCGATTAAAAAAAGTACGCGTTAAAAAAATGAGAATTGGCAGAGCAATTGGTCAAGTTAAATTAGACGTTTTCAAATCAACAAACGGATTAAGCCGTTCTAATAAATTTGCGAACCTTTCTAACAAACGACAAAAAAAGAAAAAATCTAAAGCCACTTTTTGGAATAAAACCAACGGACAAAATAATAAGACCATTTCATCAAGCGTAACCCAGGGCAATTCTGTTGCGAGCAATAATGGCAACAACGGAAATGGCAATGGAAACAGCGGCAATAATGGCAACGGAAATGGTAATAGCGGCAATAACGGAAATGGCAACAACGGTAACGGCAACGGTAACGGCAACGGCAACGGCAATGGCAACGGCAATGGCAATGGCAATGGCAATGGCAATGGCAATGGCAATGGCAACAACGGAAATGGCAACGGGAATAACTAATAAACGCCATTACATTTAAAAACTAATCTTTGCATCGAAACGACAAACAAACAGAAAAAGCTAATACAATACCATGAAAAAACTAGTTCCACATATAGGTGTATTCTGTTTTGTTCTTGTATTCGCACTAACAGGCCTTAGTGAAGAAATTAGCCACAAGCTAACCGAGCTCCGCTTTAAACTGTTCCCGCACCAAGCCACAGGTAAAGTTGTGCTTGTCGCAATTGATGCAAAATCAATCCAGGAAACAGCGAAGTGGCCTTGGCCAAGATCACTGCATGCAAAACTAATTGAAAAGCTCACTGATGCAGGCGCAACAGATATTGCCTTTGACATCGACTTCAGCGCAAGAACAACTGCAAAAGAAGATAAAGCTCTTCTTAAAGCCTTAATCGCAGCCAAAGGCTCGATCATTTTACCGAGTTTCAAACAATCTCAAAAACAAAGTGACCTACACGAGCATTCTCATGACCACGACCATACAACTGGTCACGAAACTCTTGCCATCTATGCAAACCCACGCCCCATGTATCTTGATAATTCCTGGAGAGCCAGTGTCAATATTTTCCCAACGCGCAACGGCCTCGTTCATGATATCCCTTACGGTCACATGCAAGGCGAAGAATTCATTCCGTCTATGTCTTCAATCCTTGCTGGCATCTATCAACAAGACAATAGACAATTCCACATCGATTACAGCATCCAGGCAAATACCATTCCAACGGTCTCTTATGTTGACGTACTCAATAACAAAGTTAGAAAAGATTTTTTCAAAGGCAAAAAAGTCATCATCGGCGCCACAGCAACAGAATTAGGTGATCACTTCATTGTTCCCTCACAAGGAATAATCTCAGGCCCCTCACTTCAAGTTTTAGCGACAGAAACCTTATTGCAAAATCGCCAGCTCGTGCACACGAGTTTTGAAACAACACTACTAACAACTATTATTTTTGCCGTCTTTATATTCTGGCTCACTTTAAAAGTGGACCTCGCAAACCGCCTTTATACATTTGTCTTAGCAAGTGTATCAATTGAAATCATCGCACTGTACCTTCACCTAAACACAAGCTTGATGATCGACACTTCACTCATGCACCTTTGTGTGGCTGGTTATTTGGTCGTTGCTTTGTTGAAAGAAATTGATTTCAAAAACATGCTCACTCAACACTCACAACAAGAACTAGAAAATAAGAAAAAAATATTCGAGCAGGTTTTTAAAGATAGCTTCACAAGCACAATCATCACAGACAAAAAAGGCAAAGTTCATTTCATCAATGTAAAAGCTCTAAAGCTTTTAAACCTGGAAAATGAGAAAAATTTAACTGGTAAGCATTTCAGTGAAATTCTACCTTTAGATATTGTCAACTCAACTAATCAATTAGTAGAGCAACAAGTCAATGACACCACTCTTCACTTCTCAAGTCACACAGAAATTGAGACACATGAAGATACAACCAAACATATTGAATACATCGTCTCATTGTCCGTTTTAAAAGACATAAAAAACAACGAGCAAGAAAAGATTATCACATTTACTTTCCAGGATATCACAGCAAAACAACAAGCCGAGCTTGCTCAAAAAGAAGCAACCATCGCTGCGATAAATGCCAATAAAGCAAAAACAGAATTCCTAACAACCATGAGCCATGAGTTAAGAACACCACTTAATTCTATTCTTGGTTTTTCT
>CAXIDO010000068.1:0-8461 GCA_964022745.1 uncultured Methyloligella sp.
AATTTTTTTTTTTTTTTAGAAAAACAAAAGGCTGCCAATAATAAAATGGGAGTTGTGGGCAAAAGAGGCAAGGGAATACCAATAAGCCCTAAAAGAAGCGCAATGCCCCCCGCAAGCGCCCAAAGAGAACGCCGAAAATGACGTTTGCTTTTCAACTTTGCTCCTCTTTTCAACATGCGCGGTGTTCTTTCAATCTTAATTGCGTTCAGTTCTTTAATTTGTGTTTATTGCCCATCCTATTTGTCCAGGCAGATAGACTTTACCAAGGCAACTCATAACCTTCTGCATGCCAAAATGAACCTGTTTGCTCAATTGTTAGTGTGTCCATGCGCTCTATGAGCCCTTTTGCAGAAACCTCTGGTGGTGTTGGTCCGGCAAAATTGACCATTTCTGTTGCAACATATCCTGGGTGAAGAAGAAATAAAGCAATACCGCGCGGCTCTAAGTCGATTGATAGATTTTTACCGGCCATGTTCACGGCAGCTTTAGAGATACGATAACCATAATTTCCGCCGCCGCCATTATCTGTCATGGAACCGACACGAGAACTGATAATGCCAACTTTACTTCCCCTGGCCATGAGTTGAGAGAGAAGGTGAGTGACCCTCAGCGGTCCTAATGTGTTCACTTCAAACTGACGGCGCATCCTATCGTAATCCATATCGAGCATATCTTCAGATGTGAGAATGCCAGAATTGTTAATAAGAGTATCAACCGTGATATCGCCTAAATCTCGTTTGAACTTTAGAACTTTATCTCCATCAGTTACGTCAACATCAGAATGGACATCAACTTCAAGAGCGTCTAATGCATCTGAGCTTTTGCGAACGGCTGCTATGACTGTGTCACCTCGTTCTTTATAAATTTTAGCCAATTCCAGACCAATGCCGCGATTGGCGCCTGTGATTACAATGTTTGCCATGAGAGGTCTTCTTTCCAGGTCTTTTTATTATTCTTTTTTGTTCTTAAATTGCATTGCTAATGGCAATAGCACAGTTCACGAGGAAATTCACCTGCCACCCACTTGTGACAGGTGAATTAATTGTGATGTTTTAAACTCTTTAAGTTCTTAAAAAGTCGGGACGATTTTACTTAACTTCCAATCCATATCAACAAAGCTCATGCCTGCAATCACATCTGCTTTTCTGGCTGTTGGAGATTTTGCTAAGCCCACTTCGAAATTCAACGGACCATTAAACGTGATGCTTTTAATGTTGTTTAGGCCATATTGAGTTTTAGATGAAGAGCCTGATTTTTTAGCGCTATTTTTATTAATCGTCTCGGACAAATCTTTTCCGTATGTGCCCAGCGCATTTCCAACCAGCTCTTTACCACCAGGTATTTTACCCGCGATTTCATTGGCTTTATCTAAAATCCCGCCTAATAGGCCACCACTTGAATTATCTCCATCATTATTGCCAGCATTGCTTTTTCTTAAGTTTTGCACCAAACCGCCAATGCCTAAATCAGCTGTGTTGATGTTGCCCCCTTGATTGGCCAACATGATGATGCCTTTTGGAGTGACATAGGCATCCAGGATTTTCTCAACCAATTGCGGGGCGAACTCGCCGGCCAACTGCCCCATGATTGCGCCTTCAATGCCCTGGCTTTTTGTTTGGTTACCAATTTCTTTTTTTACACGCTTGGTCACGGGCTCGCGGAGTGATGAGCGCACACTTTGCCAGGCTATTTTGTTTTGCAACTTAGATTCATCTTTTATTTTCACGCCATCAGCGATTTGATAAAGTGAGTAAGCTGGCCAGGCCATATAAAATCCGGCGGCCAAAATAATGGCGAATAGAATTATCTTTTTCATTTTAAATCCCTCAACAAGTTTTGTTTGACCTTTAATCAGAAGTCGATCACTTTAATTGGTGATAGCGATTGTTTTATGACTTCACTATTTTGTCAATTTTATTCACCATGATTATAATCTATTTAGAGCAATGATAAGCTTTTTATTTCTTATTTAATTCTCAGCAATTTAGTCATTTAAGGGAGCACACCTCAATGGTCGTTTTACAGAAATTTGGTCCTCATTTTGGTGTTCCAGATCCTAGTCCATTTGTTATGAAGCTTGAGACTTATTTGCGCTTAGCTAATATTGATTACACGCCAGTGAATGCCGATTTACGTAAAGCGCCAAAAGGAAAACTGCCTTGTATTGAAATGGACGGCAAGATCATTCCTGATAGTTATTTTGCTATTGAGGCATTAAAGGAGAAATTTGGTGATCCGTTAGCAAATGGCTTAACTGAGCTTCAATTAGCACAGCATCATATGCTCAGGGTCGGACTTGAAAACCATACTTATTTTATGTTGTTTCCTTATCGCTGGCTGCATCCTCAAAATGCACCCACAATGCAAAAAGCGTTTTTTGGTAAAATGGGCTTACCTGGCAAATTGATTTTTAAAATCGTTCAACGAGACATGCGCCGTACGGTACATGGTCAAGGCATGTTGCGTCATAGCTGGGAAGAGATCGACAGTATGATTGCTGTAGATATTAAAGCTCTTGAAACTTTGTTGGATGAGAAACCATTTTTTGGTGGTGATGAGCCGAAAGAAATTGATGCCACGACCTTTAGTTATGTAGCGAACATGCTGGTGCCAGAAATTGACACGCCATTTCGCAACCTTGCTCGCGCGTCGCGCCCCTTGATTGATTATCACAACCGCATGACAGAAAAAGTCTTTCCAGATTATAAAGATACAATGATCATCTAAAATTGTGATTTTTTAAGCCGGATCGCTGTTTAGTTTGGACATAATATCCAAGCGGATTTCAGCAGCCCCGCCGCTCCATTCAGCCGCACGTGAGGCAACCAGGTTGGCTTCTGATTTTAGCATCAATCCATCATCCAGGATACGAAGATGATTGGCCTCAAGTGTTTCACCTGTTGATGTGATATCAACAATCAAATCTGCGGTACCGCCCATAGGCGTTCCTTCTGTTGCGCCTAAGCTTTCAACAATTCTGTAACCTGCAACAGCTTTTTTAGTAAAAAACTGTCGGGTTAAATTCATATATTTTGTGGCCACTTTTAAGCGCCGCTTGTGACGCCTGCGGAATTCCATAGCCATTTCTTCCAGATCAGCCATTGTGTGAACATCTAACCAGCAATCCGGGACTGCGACGACAACATCAGCAAAGCCAAAGCCAAGTTTTTTTAAAAATTCAACTTTTTGATCAACGCCAATGATATTTTCGCGCACAAGGTCTTCCCCGGTGACACCCATATGGATTTGACCTGTTTTCAATTGATAGGCAATTTCTGAAGCTGATAGATAAACAATATCTATATCATCATAACCTTCGATTTCCCCCTGATAGCCACGATCATGGCCAATCTTTTGGAGGTTTAATCCTCTGGCTCTGAAGAAATTGGAGGTTTCCTCCATTAAACGGCCTTTGGATGGAACGGCGATTGTTAATGTTTCCGTCATAGCACGTCTCCATCAATTAAGGCTGCGAGCCGGTCTAGATTTATTGCAGCACCAATGGCTGGGATGTTTTTTGGTAGCCCAAGACTATGTAAGAGATGATCATAACGACCACCACCAGCGATATGCCCTTCAGGGCCCATATTATGTTTTTCAATTTGGAAAACGAACCCTGTGTAATATTCAAATTTGCGGCCGAACTCAGCTGTGAACTCTGCATTTCCTAAATCGATGTCTGCGCTTGATAACAACTCAATTCGTTTCTGATAACGATCGAGCGCTTTTGTTAGATCGAGGCCTGCTGTTTCAGCCAGATCTTGCAACCTCGCCCCCACTGCCTTCGGCGGTGCTGAGATTTCTAGATATTTTTTTATAATGTCTATTTTTTCTGGCTCGAGTGGTTCTGAAGTCAGGTCAGCAGCTTTTGCGATCAGTTGATTTGTGATTTCTTCTAATGTGCGCGCACCGATTAGTGGAATGGCTTTGGCCGCTAAATATTCACCAACATGTTGTTCAGCTTCTTTTGGAGACTCATTGATGATTTTTTTCAATAAGCTGCGGAGCTCATTTTCATATTCTAAGTTATGAGGCTCGCTTAATTGCGTTAAGATATTTTGGAAGTCTTCATGGCGCCAGAAATTTTCGGCCAAGCGTTTTCTCCAACGATCGGGCATATCGATGGCATCGAGCAGTGCGAAGAACAGACCCAAATCACCCATGCGGATGTTAAAGTCTGTTGTGCCAACTTCTTTTAAAGCTTCTAATGTGAGTTTTAGAACTTCGACTTCAGCTTTTTCTTTTTCTTCTTTACCAAAAATTTCAATGCCAGCCTGGCGGAATTCTCTTGTGTTACCGTGCGCTGGTGCCGACTGTTCGCCCTCCTCATCTGAAGAAGTTGGTTCTTCATATGGATAGCGAAAGGTTGGGCCAGAATAGTAATAGCGGGCTTTTTCAGCAGATTGTTCTTCGCAACGTTCAATATATACACGGGCTGCTGGTACCGTTAAATCTGGGCGCAGGCAAAGCTCATCGCCGTTGATGTCAGAAAAAACATACGTTCTTCCGCGAATGGCTTCACCAATTTGCTGAAGGTAGACATCTGCCGGTTGCATGATGGCCGGATCAATATGTTCAAACCCAGCTTTTTCAAATGTCTTTGAAACCTTGTCTTCAAGGGTTTTCATTGTGTTTAGATCCGGGATCGCGCTTGCTGACATATCGTTCATGGGTTAGCCCGCCTCATTATTTCCCAGAGCTTTTTCTCTGGCTTCAAGCATCTCTTTGACTGTTGCAACCAACTCACCATTGCCGACTGTCTTTTGGGCGACACGTGCTTCGCGCCATTCTTTATTATCTTCAATTTCTTTCGACATCTCTGCACCAGCGTCCATATCTTTAATGGTCACTTTGCCTTCAGACCTTTCATCTTCCCCCTGGATGACGACTAAAGAAGCAGAGCGTTTATCAGCGTATTTAAGTTGAGCGCGCATACCAGATGTGCCTAAATAAAGCTCAGACTTCACGCCTGCGCCCCTTAAACTTTGCACCATGGCCTGGTAATCCCCTTTGTTTTCCTGATCCATGACCAAGACCACAACAGGGCTCATTAATTTTTCATGCTCAAGTTTGCCCAGCGCTTCTAGAGCTGCATAGGCACGCGAGACGCCAATGGAGAAACCGGTTGCTGGCACTTTTGTGCCTTTAAACCTTGCGACCAAACCATCATAGCGGCCACCACCACCTAATGAGCCGAAGCGAACCAATTGGCCATCTTCATTTTTATGCTCAAAGGTCAACTCAGCTTCCATCACAGGGCCGGTATAATAATCAAGGCCACGCACAATTGTTGGGTCAAAGCGCACGCGATCAGCTTTAAAACCACCGGCACTTAAAAGATCATCGATGTCTCTTAATTCTTTCAACCCTTCCTGGCCTATTTCACTGCTTGCGACCAAGCTTTCTAAATTGCCAAGAACATCTGTGCGCTGATCCGAGCTAGCTGCCAGGTACGCTAAAATTTGATCGATTTGCTTTGGCTCCAGTCCAGCGCCTTTTGTAAAGTCACCGCTCTCGTCTTTGCGCCCTTCGCCCAGAAGCAACTGCACTCCTTCTTGACCAAGACGTTCGAGCTTATCAATGGCCCTAAGAACTGTGAGGCGTTGCACTTCATTTTCTTCAGCGCTTGGATTAATGCCCGCACTTTCAAGGACACCGTCTAGAATTTTGCGATTGTTCATGGTGATTTGATAATCACCGCGCTTTAGACCTAAATGCTCAAGGCTATCGGCGCCCAACATGGCCAGTTCAGCATCGGCTGCTACACTATCTGCGCCAACGCTATCGGCATCAAACTGGGTGAATTGACGAAAACGGCCTGGGCCTGGTTTTTCATTGCGCCAAACTGAGCCTGTTTGATACCGGCGAAATGGCTTTGGCAAGCCATCATAATTTGCGGCTACAAATCTGGCGAGCGGTGCTGTTAAGTCGTACCTTAAGGAGACCCAATCACCGTCCTCATCTTCTTCAAATGAGAAGACACCAGCGTTTGGCCGGTCTTGATCTGGTAGGAATTTACCTAAGCAATCCGAATATTCAAATGCAGGTGTCTCTAAGGCCTCGAAACCATAGAGCTCATAGATCTCTTTGAGTTTGGCCAACATGTTATTCATTGCGCTGATTTCGTTTGCGCGTATGTCTCGCATGCCTTTGGGCAGGCGGGGCTTTGGTCGAAAGGTCTTTTGCTTCTTAGCCATTTGAATATCTGATATATTTTTCTATAAAAAGGTTGCTCGCGGTTCTACCTGATCCGCTGCTTTGGGGCAAGTGTTAAGGGGGTGAAACGACCTAAATAACACGCGCTTTTTCCATTAACTCACCTTAGAGTGGATTAATCAGCCAAAATTTCAGCTATATGGCGAACTTCTAAGTTATGGCCTTCCTTAGCCAATTTGCCACCAATATTCATTAAACAACCCAAATCCACCCCAGTTAAAACATCTATATTGGCATTTTTAATGTGATTTACCTTTGTTTGAACCATCGCGTTTGAAATTTCATCAAACTTGACGGAAAACAAACCTCCAAAACCGCAACATTCTTCATTGGATGCTAATTCAATGATTTCCGCCCCTTTGAGGGTGTTTAAAAGCAGAAAAGGTGCTTTCAGTTTCATCTCACGCCGGGCAGAGCAACTTTCATGGTAAGCGATTTTACCTTTAAATTCTGTGTTGACCTGTTTTAGATTTTTTTGATGGTAAAGGAAATCCGTGAGTTCGTAAGTGCGTGCACTTAAGCTTAGGGCCTTTTCATGCCACTTATCCGAAGTATCTGATGGATCTTCAAACAGCGTTTTCACATGATGTTTTAGCATCCCAGCGCAAGATGCTGAAGGGACAACTACGGCTTCGCAATTTTGAAACGCCTCTATCGTTACTTTGGCAATCTCTTTTGCCTCTTGTTTGCACCCAGAATTGTAAGCTGGCTGTCCACAACAGGTCTGTTTAGGGATAGTAACTTTGCAGCCTGATTGCTCTAGTAGTTTCACAGCTGCAAAACCAACCTCTGGCCGTGTCAAATCTACTAAGCAGCTGACGAAAAGTCCGATATTACTAGATGATTTATTCATTATTTCTCGTTAAAACTAGGGACTAGGGTCTAGCCCCTCTTGTAATTTATAAAAAATCATTAATTCGTTGTATCATAAACTTAATTTTTAGAACTATATTAAGTCTCAAACGTCTTGGATGTTTCTTCATAGAACCAATCCGAATACAGGATATGTTAAATGGATAATCAAGAAAGTGCAAAGATGCACTCAACTCCCCAGAATCAACAATTTGAAGCTTTTGAAAGCCGTGCTGAAATATTGGGCGAACTCCATGCGCGACCATTTGAGAAAGTGACAGTTCCGCGCCGCGTTTTCTTAATGGCATTTTTGACCACGAAAGATGATGCGCAAATTGATAGAGAAAACATCAAGCAACTGGCACTCACACACGGCATGGCACCGCCAGCTGAAACCGCCAACTTTCACAGTTTGACCATTGGCAAATGGAATTTCCGCTGGGAACAGCACAATGAATTTACAAGCTATCGCTGGGATATTGAAGATAGTGAAGGGGATGATTTTAGGGGCGATGATGGCGCGCGGCTTTTATCTGAACTTGATTTTAATCCGCCAGGGAAGTTGATTGTTGCCACTCAATTGAAAGTGACAAAAGACATTCATCCTGTCAGTGACTATGAGGAAATCTTTAATCCTAATAGCCTTTGTATGATTAATACTGACCGGGGCAAGAGCCGAGTTATTACTGACTTCCAAGTCGATACGATGGGCTTTACCAGATTTATAATTGAAGATCATGGTATGAGCCAGTTTCGGGCAGGTGCACTTGTTCAACGGGTTTTAGAAGTTGAGACTTACCGAACGCTAGCGTTACTTGGTTTGCCAGTTGCCAAAAAAGCGCTTCCTGTTGTGAACGCAACACAAGATGGCTTGGCAGAATTAACCGCAGAAATTGCAGCGGCTGATACCATTGAACATAATCACAAGCTTCTCCATAAGCTTACAGATTTGGCAGCAAAATTAGAGGCACAAGCTGCAGCAACATCTTTTCGTTTTGGGGCATCGGTAGCTTATAATGATATTATCATGTCTCGTTTGCAGGCTATGCATGAAGCGCCGGTTGATGGGGCTCGGCGGTTTTCAAGTTTTTTCCGCAGGCGACTTTCTCCAGCGATTGCAACATGCTCTATGGTCGAGCAAAGGCAGACAGCTCTGTCTCGTAAATTAATGCGAACGGCTGAGTTATTGCGCACGCGCATTCAATTTGAACTTGAACAGCAAAACCGTGACTTGCTTGAATCTATGAACAAACGGGCTCGCTTACAGCTGCGGTTGCAACAAACAGTTGAGGGACTTTCTGTCGCGGCGGTGAGTTATTATATCGTAGGGCTCATTAAATATATGACCGAGGGGCTCTATAAATCAGGCCTGACATTTGGCATCAGCCCGACA
>CAXIDO010000069.1:0-8341 GCA_964022745.1 uncultured Methyloligella sp.
GGTGAGAGAATGAAAAACCCGCATAGTACTGATGACAGAATGGACCATGTACCGGATTGCTTAAAAGAGTCCACCATAGTCTCTCTGCCGAAAGGAATGCGGGTCTTTCAATCTGGGGACGTTTGTGAGCAGTTTTTTTATTTACTCAAAGGAGTTGTGAGAGTTGACCTTATTTCTCTTAGCGGTAAGGCGATTATGCTCTATCGCGTCGGATCAGACCAAACATGTGTGCTGAATACGTCCTGTCTATTAGGCGGCAATGATTATTGCGCTGAAGCACATATAGAAGAAGATGTTGAGGCATGCATCATTTCACAAAGTGAATTTGAAGAGAAGCTAAATCATTCAGCTGAATTTCGTAGTTTGATATTTCGCTCCTTTTCTGAGCGTTTAGCATCAATGATGAGCAAAATTGAAGAAGTTGCTTTTATCCCGATTGATACAAGATTAGCTGCAAGAGTTCTTCAATTGCAAAACACTTCACCAACGATCAAAGTAACCCATGATGAACTAGCTACAGACCTCGGAACAGCACGCGAAGTCATCAGTAGAAAATTAGCGCAATGGGAAAAGCTGGGACTGATAGAACGCGGGCGGGGAATACTAAAAATTTTAAATACGAAACAGTTGCAAAATCTGGCGATAGGAGAAAATTAAAACCCGGATAAAAATCCAGGCTTTAAGAGTGTGTAATAATTTTAAAGTTTTTACCTTAAAACCCTTGAATAACGATTTTGCCTTTTGCTTGCCCCGTTTCTATTAAGCGGTGCGCCTCACGGACTGTTTCCGCATTAATTGGAGATAAAACATCCGTAAGCGTCGTACGAATATCTCCAGCATCAATTTTTTGGGAAACACTGGTTAAAAGTTTGTGTTGCTCGATCATATCTTCTGTTTGGTGCATAGACCGGGCAAACATATACTCCCAGTGTAAACTCGCAGCTTTTACTTTCATGCCAGCCATAGGCATAGGCAACTCAGTGTCATCAATTGTCACAATCCCCCCTTGCGGACGAATAAGTTCAACAGCAGTTTCCCAATGAAGCATATCATTGAATATTGCTATGTGGTCAACATGGTAAAGGCCAAGGTCACGTACTTGTTCAACCATATTTTCTCTGTGATTGATCACATAATCAGCACCAAGTTCTTTGACCCAGTTTGTTGTCTCGGCACGAGAAGCTGTGGCGATCACTTTTAATCCAGCTAATTTAGCGAGCTGTATCCCGATCGAGCCAACTCCACCACCGGCACCAATAATTAAAATAGTCTCGCCAGAATTTGCACCATTCGGATCAATGTTAAGTCTGTCAAAAAAGGATTCATATGCGGTAATTGTTGTAAGAGGTAAAGCCGCCGCTTCCGCAAATGAAAGGGTTTTTGGCTTAAACCCGACAATGTTTTGGTCGACTAAGTGAAACTCTTGGTTCGTCCCAGAGCGCGAAATATCGCCTGCATAATAAACCTCATCCCCTTCTTTAAAAAGGGTGGCATCAGAGCCTACAGCTTTAACAATTCCGGCAGCATCATAACCAATAATACGAGGGGTTTCTTCGACAATATCTTTAGGCGCACGCACCTTTGTATCAACCGGGTTAACCGAAATAGCTTTGACCTCAACAAGAATATCTTCATCCAGGGGAACAGGAGTTTCAATATCCAGATCAAGAAATGAATTCGGATCTTCAATGGGGAGATAATGAGTAAATCCAACAGCTTTCATATAATTTTTCCTTATATCTAGCCAGGTGACACTGAGCTTAAGGGTGATAAGCGTGCCAGAAGGCTGTGTTATTTGTTGTTAAGACTATAGAGAGCCCCACCTAAAAGGATAATCTCATTGTTTTGGTAATAACTATTTGGTAAAACAGGATAATGAGCTTGGATATGAAATCAGTTGAATTCTTCATTCGTGTTGCTGCGCTGGGCGCTATCGGCAGGGCAGGTAAGGAGTT
Source organism: uncultured Methyloligella sp. (assembly GCA_964022745.1). GTDB lineage: Bacteria > Pseudomonadota > Alphaproteobacteria > Rhizobiales > HXMU1428-3 > HXMU1428-3. The sequence continues at coordinate 1,956 of CAXIDO010000069.1, forward strand.
TGGCTATTCGCCAACGGCTGCCTCGCAGAGAATTCAAAACCTAGAGCAAGCGCTGGGGGCTAAATTGCTCAATAGAACAACACGATCAGTATCTCTTACCAGAGATGGAGAGTTGTTTCTAAGTCATGCAAAAAAAATTGTAGCAGATGTTGAAGACGCCCTAACAGATCTCCAAGGCACAGGTAAAATCATCAAAGGAGAACTTCGTGTCACAGCCTCAGCTTCGTTTGGGCGGCGGTATATTGCACCCTACATCGGGGAGTTTTTAAAGGAACACCCGGAAGTCTCAATCCAACTAGAATTAAGCGATAGCATGTTTGATATCGTACGCCACGGCTTTGATCTGGCCCTGCGCATCGGTGTGTTAGAACCTTCAACATTGCTGGCAAAGAAACTAGCTGAAAGCCCAAGATTACTGGTGGCTTCAAGAGAGTATGTAAAAAAATATGGCATCCCAAAAAAAGCTGAAGACCTAATTGCACATAATTGCCTGTTATTGGGAGAAACGCGCACCTGGAAAATTAAAGATCAATCAGGAAAGTTGAGTGAAATAAAAGTATCTGGTAATTTTGTCACCAATTATGGAGAAGCAATCACTGAAGCGGCATTATCTGGAATTGGCATCGCATTAAAATCAAAATGGGATGTGCTTGATCAGTTGAAAAGCGGAGATCTTGTCGAAATCTTGCCAAATAATAAAATAGAGCCTGAGTGGGGCATATGGGCCGTACGCCCTCCAGGTAAGCTCATGTCAGCAAGAGTTCGCATTTTTATAGACTACATAGAAGCAAAGCTAGTAAAGACCTTGAAGTGATAGCTTAAAAACACCTTTGTCTCCATTCAGAGGAAGGCCACAAACCAACAGCTATTTATATTTAGCCGCTGTGATAAATTCACCAAAAGCTTCGCACCAAACAATTACTGTAGAATAGTCAGCAACATTAATTCCCTCAGGTATGGTCACTAGAAACCCATCAAAGGTTTTTACATCACCAATTTGTTTGGCTTCACCTTTGATTTTCATAAACTCAGCTTCATCTTCAACAAATGTTTTGGAAAGATAAACTTTATAATCAGGCCCCGGAGCGAGTTTGCCTTCATGAACTATCTTTTTGTCTGTAAGGCTAACTTTACCCTCACCCCAATGAAGAAAGTCACTTCCCTTTAAGTCACGTTTAAATTCGGTTTTATAAAGTGCGGCTTTCGCTGTTTGTGTCAGCATACCTTTGTCTAAACTGGGCGGTGCAGTTAAAATCGGTAAGAGATAAACCCCCAAAGCAAAGCCAATCCCAAGCATAGCCAAATGAGTTCCAGATAAGAAAATCCAACGTAACATAGTTCATCCCCCAGATATGAATAGCAGTTATTAAAACTAAACCATTTTCAAAAAGCTGTATAGAGCAGGATGGGGGATATTAGGTATAGTTTTAGAGCCGAAAACATTTGCAAAAAGGACAAACTTGGATTACCTCATTGCAAAAGTCTAAATCATTAATGATATAGGTCTTCAATGATTAAAGGGTGTAGCTAATGTCTATTGTAATTCATCATAATCCAGAATGCGGAACTTCTCGAAATGTACTGGAAATTATACGTGCCTTTGCAGAAGAGCCAGTTGTTATAGACTATATAAATGAAGGATGGACAAAAGCTCAATTGCAAGCCCTTTTTGCCGCTGCCAATATCACACCGCGTGAAGCCTTGCGAACAACAAAATCTCCCGCTGTTGAGCTTGGCTTAACTGACCCATCAGTCTCAGATGAAAAATTACTAGAAGCGATGCTAGAGCATCCAGTGCTTGTTAATCGCCCCATCGTTTGCACAAGAAAAGGGGTGGCCCTCTGCCGGCCATCAGAAGCAGTCTTTAAATTACTCGATGTGCAATCAGGCACAAGCTATACAAAAGAAGATGGCGAAGTGATAACTGCGCCATAATTTAATCTTTAAGAAGGTAATTTCACAAAAAAGTCCCATCCACCTTTGGATAACATGAGTTAAAACCTAAGATGAATGGGCCAGTCAGCCTAAATCAGCTTCTAAGGCAGTCATGTTACTCAAATCCCTAGAAACTAATTTTAGGCAAAATTCTTATGGCAATGAGTTAAGCTGATAAACAAGAACTGCACGAATTGAATGAATGTCCCCATCTAACCCTGAGATCGAATTTCCACGTAAGATATTTTCAACCTCTGTGTAGCTGCGGCGTCGTCTATTCCGAATGCTATTATTTGTGGAAGAATAAGCCCCAGCCGCCGTATCATCATCAAAATTAGTATAGCGATATTCAAATTTGAATGAAACGTTACGAGATAATTTTGTCTCAATACCAGCGCCAAGAGTTAACCCCTCTAGCTCATCAGGAAAAGGAAGACCAGCGCTATTTCGAATGCGTTGATTTCCTCGGCGGTTAGTCCGACCAACTGTTTCAGTGAGGTCTCCATCAAGTTTCAAGTGTGTGTAACCAACAAGGCCATAAATCAGTGTGTTTTGATTATTCGTCAAAAACCCAATGCGACCACCAACAGTGGCGCTATAGTCAAGATCAATAGAACCTGAAACTTCGTTAAAGCGACGACCGCGGCGATTGTAATTAATGTCGTTAAATGCATCTGAGTTTCCAATGTATTTATCAAAGTCAACAAAGGCACCAACGACGAACATGCTGTTGATTTGTTGATTGTAACCAAGCTGAATGGTTCCAAAAAAGTAAGTCTCATCTTCATCAAAAAATGAACTCTCACTAAACCTATAACGACTAGGCCTTGTATATCTTGTACAACGTGGAGGGCCACCTCGGCGCTCAAAACAACGCCGGCGGCGTTGGCGCTCCAGTCCATCGGTTTCATTGTCTAACTCAAGGTCAGTCAACGCAGCACCAAGGCCAACGCCAAAATAACACCGTGTCCATGATGGGGGGAACTCGGATGCTGAAGACGCATCTTGAGCGTGAACGACTAATGGATTGAAAAGATTAAAAATAAATAATGCAGCTGCAAAGCTTAAAACTTTAAGCGGCAAGCGTGCTTGATTAAAAAAAGTACTCATTACTAAAGGCTCCCAACGCAGTACGAACCCCGCCTTTAGTCAGTCAATTACGTCACATAAATTCTTAAAAAACACCTCTGTTTAAGTCTTCAAATGCAAGTCATCGATAGATCAGGACAACAAAAGTTGAACTGATACTTAGGAGCATGCATCAAGGAAAAGTTAGGAAAAACAAAAAACTGTTGAAAAAATAAAATTGTCGTTATTAAGTAATATTTTTACCACATTTATCAGGCCGCGCAAACCTTAATTTTCTTAAAGTGCTGTGAAATATAAGAAAAATTGAAAACTCCTACTTTGAAAAGTTAACTTAAACAGCGAAGAAAAATTAAGAAAGACACATTTACAAGCTGAATATCCAGCATGTTTAAAAAACTGTAGGGTTTTTAAGCTAGAAGCCGTGCATTTATTGCCAAGAATTTATTGCGCAAGGAACTTGACCCACTTTTCAGTTACCTCAGCCAAATAAGTATCAACAAACATGGGCTGTAGCGTCCCGCCTTCCGGTGCCAAACCATAAGAATGACAATTCAGATGCTCCTTTTTTAATCACTCTACTGTGGTTCTAGGGCTGGAATTGATAAATAAACAAGCTAACTCATTGTGCAAAATTAAGGCAGAGCAATTATCTGCACAAATTGTAAACAATGCACTGCACAATATTTAATCTATGCCTAATTTGAAAGCATAGGTTTGCTTGTTATGAGGTGGCGGTAAAAATGCATTTAATACAATGGCTTATGGGTATATTGAGAGTTTGGAGAATTCTGGCACGGAAATTGTAAATTAATAAAACGTAAACTGTCCCTCTCCCCAGGTTCGGTTTAGCTGCGGAATTAATAAATTCAATTTTGGAGAAATCTTTTGAAAAAGAAGCTCGTTGTCATAGGCAATGGTATGGCCGCCGGACATATGCTCGAAGAGCTGTTTGATCGCGGAAACACAGATTATGACGTGACAATTTTTGGCAAAGAGCCACGTGTTAACTACAATCGGATGATGCTCTCTCCTGTGCTCTCTGGAGAAAAAAAATACGAAGAAATCATCATTCATGATGAAGAGTGGTACAAAACGAATAATGTCGATTTAAGAACCGGCGTGAATATCTCAAAAATTGATCGAGAGAACAAAAAAGTCATCGATGATGATGGCAATGAAACCTCTTATGACAAACTTCTCATAGCAACAGGTTCTTATCCATTCATTATTCCTGTTGTTGGTCACAAGCTTAAAGGTGTTGTCAGTTTTAGAGATTTAGATGACGTCGATCTTATGCAAGAAGCTGCCAATCGAGGCGGAAAAGCGATCGTGATTGGCGGTGGTCTATTAGGTTTAGAGGCCGCTGCAGGGCTTCAAATGCAGGGTATGGATGTGACTGTGCTGCATTTGATGCCAACTTTAATGGAGCGCCAGCTTGATAGTGCCGCCGCCTACTTGCTTGAAAAAGAAATTGAGCAACGCGGTATCAAAGTCATCACCAGAGCCAATACTGAAAAAATTATAGGCGATGAACATGTCGAGGCGATACGTCTTGATGATGGTCGTGAGCTAGAAGCTGACTTAGTTGTAATGGCAGTAGGCATTCGCCCTGAAGTTAAGTTAGCAGCTGATGCTGGACTGATGGTGAATAGAGGGATTCTGGCTTCTGACCATTTACAAACGTCTGATCCAGATATTCTAACTGTTGGTGAATGTGTCGAGCACGGCTCTGAATGTTATGGTCTTGTAGCCCCGCTTTATGAAATGGCAAAGGTCATCGCAGCAAACCTCGATGGTGATATGAGTGCCAAATATACCGGCTCTGTCACATCAACCAAGTTGAAAGTTACAGGTATTGATCTTTTCTCCATCGGTGATTTTGCTGAAGATGAAGGCCGTGAAGGCATCATCCTTAGAGATGCTGCCGGCGGCATCTACAAACGTCTCATCCTCGAAGACAACAAGCTTGTGGGTGCGGTTCTGTATGGTGAAACAGGTGATAGTACATGGTTCACTCAATTGCTACGAGAAGGAACTGACATCTCAGAAATGAGAGAGACAGTTATCTTTGGGCAGAATTTTCAAGGAGGGCCCCCCCTGGACCCTATGGCGGCCGTTGCAGCCTTGCCTGATGAGGCAGAGATTTGCGGTTGTAACGGCGTATGCAAAGGTAAAATCGTTTCAGCTATCAAAGAGAAAGGCTTAAGCTCTGTTGATGATGTCAGAGTGCACACAAAAGCTTCAGCCTCTTGCGGAACGTGTACCAACCTGGTTGAGCAATTGCTCTCACTGTCTTTGGGAGATAGCTTTAATCCAAATGCACCAAAACCAATGTGTCCGTGCACACCATTAGAACATGGTGATGTGCGCCGCTTGATTGTGGCAATAGAATTAAAATCAATCCCGGCTGTTATGCAGGAGCTTGAATGGGAAACATCTTGCGGTTGCGCAAAATGTAGACCAGCTCTCAACTATTACCTGCTTTCAACTTGGCCTGGTGAATATGTTGATGATCAGCAGTCCCGTTTCGTGAACGAGCGGCTTCACGCCAATATTCAAAAAGATGGCACATATTCAGTGGTACCACGTATGTGGGGTGGCATTACTTCACCTGACGAATTACGCGCCATTGCTGACGTTGCAGATAAATACAAAATCCCAACAGTAAAAGTAACTGGTGGCCAGCGTATTGATTTGCTTGGAGTTAAAAAAGAAGACTTAACAGATGTCTGGGCAGACCTGAATAATGCAGGCATGATTTCAGGTCACGCTTATGCCAAAGGTTTGAGAACAGTTAAAACCTGCGTTGGTAAAGACTGGTGCCGCTTCGGTACACAAGATTCGACCGGCCTTGGCATTAAATTAGAGAGAACTCTTTGGGGCTCATGGACGCCAGCAAAAGTAAAACTTGCTGTCTCTGGTTGTCCTCGAAATTGTTCTGAAGCTACCTGTAAAGATGTTGGTGTCATCTGTGTTGATAGCGGCTATGAACTTCATTTTGGCGGCGCAGCAGGCCTTGATATTAAAGGCACTGAAATTCTCTGCAACGTTACAACAGAAGATGAAGTCATGGAGTATACAACAGCTCTCATTCAGCTTTATCGTGAGGAAGGTTACTATCTGGAGCGGATCTATAAATGGGCCAAACGTGTTGGCTTTGATCGAGTTAGAGAGGTAATTGTAGACGATGAAGAGCAAAGGAAGACGCTTTCTAAGCGCTTCTATCATGCTCAACAATTCCTGCAAATCGATCCTTGGAAAGAATTTGTAGACGGCAAGGATGCTCATGAATTTGCTCCAATTAAACCAATCCCACTTGAGGCTGCGCAATAATGGAGACGGCACAATAATGACAAAAGAAA
>CAXIDO010000070.1:0-8326 GCA_964022745.1 uncultured Methyloligella sp.
CTGACGAATTTTCTTCGCTGTTAGAACTAGGAAAAACCAAATCAATGCTTTGATATTTTTCAAATTGAGTGGCCAGCATGAAAAATAACAGGAGCAGAAAGACAACATCGATTAACGGCGTCAGGCTTAACCGCGTTCTGGTTTTAAGAGGTTCTGGTAAAATCGCCATGAGATATTCCCTGTCTACTATGCAGATTGCTTCAAGCTTTGAGCTTGAGTATCAGGATCAGCAATGCGGCCAGTAAAAAGTGCGCTTAAACAATTCTCCAGCACCTGTCTTTGTCGTTCAATGCGGCTGTCAAACCAGCTAAGAGCCATTGAAACAGGAATGGCCACAGCAAGCCCAACAGCAGTTGTCAGAAGAGCAACCCAGATGCCGCCAGCTAATGTAGCCGGGTTCACTTGGTCACCGGCAGCTTGAAGTTGATGAAAGGCGTCAATCATTCCAACCACAGTCCCAAACAAGCCAAGAAGCGGCGCAATTTGCGAGATAAGATCAAGAATACGCAAATTCGACTTGATAGAACTTAAATGATTGTTAGCCAATCGAGTTGCATCTTCTCGAACAGACGCAACCGGCTGACCATTTGCAAGCGCGGTCATCGTGCCTGTCAAACTCATGCGAATAGGACTGGGCTGTTTTTGAGAAAGAGAGAGCGCTTCATCAAGCTGGTTTGCTTCCCAGTGAGACAAGATTTTATCTAACTTGCGCCCACTGCCAATTCTTAAAAAAGTAAAATGAACTGCTTTTAAAATAATGATGGTAAGAGCAATAACAGAGAGACCCAACAAGATTAAAACAACCGGCCCACCTTTATTGATGATGTTAAAAAGTAAACTATTTTCAAAATAGGAATTTTCAAAAAAAGAATGAAGTAACATTTGATCCTCTTAAATTAGGGGCAAGCCCTAGTTTGTAACGAAGTATTTCTATGAAGAAGAGCGACGGCGCTTAAACAACATAAGGTACCCAAGAAACGTAAAACCAATCGCCGCTATCAAAATAACTGAAATGACAATGTCTCTTTTTTCTCTCCCAATGAGCGGGGCAAGGAAGTTCCATTTGTGCAAAAATGAAAAGGAATAGCCCTAATAGCGCTCAAGGTTAACCAGACGGTCAACAAGCATGCCGGTTGCCGGGTCGATAAAAAGTTTGTCACCTTTAGGGGTGTTAAAATCTAGCCGCCAGACGGGTAAGCGCTTGTTACGAAAATCATAATGCGGTCCAAAATGGGTGACCAATTTTGTCTGTTGTAGCTGTTCCATTGAAAAACCAAACTGAGTTTTTGCAATATAAAGCGCTATGTCTTTATCATTCAGTTCTTTATCATTCAGTTTTGCTTTTTCACCTGTAAGGGCGTCAAAATAAAAGGATTGCTTTTCAGTTGCCATTCCCTTGAAGCGTTTCGATCGAGAAACGGCTTGCCCCGGTTTGCCTTTAGGAATGCTAACGCGATAGAGCAAACCAGGCGTTTTTGCTCCATTAGTAATCCCCTCAACAAGGTAGAGACTATTAAAGGCCTTACCCTTGAATTCATCTAACCAATTAAGGTTTTCACCAAACCGAGAGGCACTGAGGTCGATAGGTTGTCCAAGTTTCAACCCCCGATGATTATCACCAAATGAATATTGCAGCAGATGGTAAATGCCGCTGGCTGTAAATAAGAATAAAGGCAGCCAAATCGCAAACGAAAGGGCGCGGTGCCATTTACGGCATCCATCAGGGATAGAGCGTTTCTTAATCATGAAAATGAGTGCAATACCTGTAATCGCCATACCCAACAAAGAGAGCAAAAACAACATCATAAGAAAGACACGCGCATATTCAAAATCATTTAGCCACTCCCAGCTGTGAAATGTCCGAAAGACAGATTGAACAGACGTTTTCCAGTTGTTGGTGATGCCAGCAAGTGCACCAAGTTCTGTGTAGATGAAAGTTGTTTTACTATCTGGGGTTTCAAACTCAACCCGGTAAACAGGAAGTAATCTATTCACCCAAGGATAATCTGAAGAAAATTCAGTTTGAAAAGTAATTGATTTGATAGGTGTAGATTTTAATCCGGAATAATATCTTGCCAGCCAAATCGCTTGTTCCTTGTCGAACTCTAATTTCTCAACACCAGTTGTAAGGTCAAAATACCGCCGAGGCGCCTCATTCGATTGTGTAACTTGTAAGAGCGCACCGTCTTTTGAGGGAATGATTTTTGCCATAATGGCGCGATCGATTTTATTCTGCTTCAAAATTTTAGGAATTTGAGCCGCATGCTCAGAAGAGACCTTAACTTGAGGTGGGAAGAACGAGGCCGCTTTCGGCCCCGTCCATGTCATAAGCGGATGAGTAATGCCAGAGATGGCAAAAAACAACAATGCCAATCCGCCTGTCCACCCAAGCCATTTATGCAATTTTGTGCTGCTACGCACGAGTGATGCTTTACGTTTCGTCATTTCTACTGTTCCTATTCTTAAATCTAAAAAATTATTGAGATGAATTAGAATTTAGATCTAAATCCAACATAGAAACGACGCGGCAAGCCAGGGCGATATGAAACATCTGGGTCACCAACCTGATTGCTTGTGTAAGTCGAGTAACGTTCATCAGTGATATTCATCACGCGGCCATAAAGTTCAAATTTCTCAGAAATCTCTAAACTAGCTCTCAGGTTGAAAAGGTCGTGCCCTTCATATTTGTTCGTGTTGGTTTCGTCAGTGTAATAGTCACCAACATGAACCCACTCAGCTTCAATCATCAGGCCATTAACAAATGACGGACGATATTGAATGGCAAGGTTGCCTAAAGTTTTAGGGGCTTTGCCAATATCATTGCCGGCAAAATTAATTTGAGAGGCAGGGAAACCAAACACAGCCGTAAAATCTTTATATTCCTGATTGGTATAGCTAAATGCAGATGTGTAGCTCCACTCATCTGTGAGTTGGCCTTTGAGTTCAATTTCAATGCCTTGGTGTTTTGTCTCACCAGCATTAGAAATTTTTCTGTCACCCGAAACATTGTCGATGTAGCTAACAATGTCGTCTTGCACCATCATATGATAAAGGGTCACATTGTAGCTGAGCCAGTCAGCTAATTTTCCGCGTGTACCAATTTCAAAACTGTCAGAATGAACCGGTTTTAACTCATCCGTATCCTGGCTAGAACCGGGGCGAAAGATCCTCCCAACAGAGGGGGCGCGGAATGAGTGACGATAATTCGCGAATAAATCATGGTCTTTTGTCGCATTCCATACAGCACCAAACTTAGGGCTTAGACTATCGTAAGATATGGTCTGACTTTCTGGCCGCAGATGATTAAAGCCGCCAAAACCAAATTGTTGTTGCGCAACAGAGGCATCGAGATTGTCGGTATAATCAACACGAAAATAATCATAACGCAGACCAGCTGATAGCCTCAATTGTGAAAGGGCTTGCCACTCACCATGAATGTAAGGAGAAACAGCCAACATGTCAGCGTCATAATCATAATTGACACGACCTGTTTCTGTTGTGTTGACAAAAAGCTCGCCATCTTTTTCAACGGACAGACGCTTTTCTTTATATTCTGAAGTCGTGTAATCAAAATCTACACCAGCAATGATTTCAGCATTTAAGTTGTTGAGTTTATGCCGGTATTTCGTATTCATGCCAAATGATTGAAACTCATAGTTTCTGTCATTCGGGTCATATGTGAGCATCCAGCTCGGCATAAGTTTCAATTCATTGTGGCGCATGAACGGTGTGATCGTAAGAAGGTTATTGTCATCTGGTTCATAAGCAAATTCTGTAGAAAAACGAATGGCATCTAACTCTCTGCGCCCAACATCATTGTGATAAAGGTTTTTCTTCGGATTGTTCAGATAATCATTTTCTTCAAGGCCAGAAACACCACTTTGATCTACATGGGTGTATGAGAAAATTGATTTTATTTTCAGCTCTTCATTGACCTTGGCATCAAAGCGACCGCTCGTTGCATAACGACTAAATGAACTCTCATCACGCCAACCATTATTGTCAGTTAAGTTGATATTCGCTCGAAACCCAGAGTTAAGTCCGATGGGAGAACCAACTGACGCAAGCATCCTTTTAAAGCCAAATGAGCCTAATTCAGGGTTAATATAAATCTCCCTCTCATCAGGGCTCGGCGGCGTGATAACATTGATAATCCCACCAATCGCATCACTACCATATAGCGCTGAACCAGGTCCCTTTGTGATTTCCACACGGTCAGCTTGCGGAACGTTAATTTCATAAAGAGCATTATGGTTAAAGAGACCAGTTGGACGCGTTGGGATACCATCTTCTAAAAACAAATAGACAGCACCGGTGGTCAATGGTTGGCGAATAGACGTCATATGCCCCTCACCGCCCAAGTCATTTACATAAACGCCAGCTTTCTTATTTGTGACATCAGAGGGGTGAGCAGGGCTAACAAATTTAATGTCTTTCTCAGTAACAACACTAATGGTCTCAGAAAGTTCACTAACGGGTTTTGCTTCTTTGGTTGTGGTCACAACAATCTCATCTAGCGTCACAGCCTCATCAGCAAAAGCAGGGGAGCTGAGAAGAGCAAGCACAGAAATAGTACTCAAAAGAATAGAAAATTTACACATAGACATACCTGTATGGTTCCAAAGAGCATAGCAAGTGTCTTCCGAAAAAAGACGGAAGGGTGATAGCTATCTCATTGATATTATTAAGAATGAAAGAGGTTTTTAAGGTCTATGCAAAAGAAGGAGGGCCACGTTTTGACGTGGTAAGGAGAAAATGATTTTGTTTCTGTCTTGACTTTAATTCAAGCCGATAATTCACCTTATGAACATGAGAAGGCAACGGCAATCTGATTTCCGCATCAGGTTGCGGAACAGCAAGTGGCTGAAGTGCGCTGTAACATAGGGGGCATTCAAAGTGTTGTTTAGGCTGCTCACTCTGGTCAGTATTTTCCAGTTCACTAATATCAACCCATTTATAACCTTGGGCCGTACAAATTAAAATTTTTGTAGAGCTTTCTGATTGGGCGGATATTTGGGAAAGGGAATGAACAGAAGCTTGCACAAGCGATGGCAGCAAGGCATTCACGAGGAACACCCATACAAAAAGAAAAGATATTTTTTTCTGCCAGACTTGTTTAAACATAGTCGGCAACTTAAGAAAAACTAATCTTGAAATCAATTGTTATTTTAAATCTTTTTGTCGCGGTATAGATTTTCAGAAAATTGCTCCATTTGATCATTGAGTAATTTTCAAATTTAAGGGTTTGTTAGTTCGCATAGCTGCTCTTATTAAGCAGGTATTTGTTGGGTGGCGCAGTGAATGCCTCCACCAATTTCCCCAAGAGCATCAACATTTAAAGTGACAACTTCACGACCAGGATAATGTTTCTTAAGAGCCTGCTTAGCAATCCTATCTGTCAATCTATCCCCGAACTGGGGAGCTATCACGCCTTTGTTGCAAACGTAATAGTTGGCATATGAAGCAACAAAGTCAAATTTCTTAACTCTGGGTTTCAGGGGCTCAGGGATAACCTCAACTTCAAGTTTAGCCGCAACCAGTTTGTCATGTGTCTCGATGGCAGCCAGATGAAATGGATCTTTCATGTCAGGTGTCTCAGGTAAGTTTATTAAAACAGAAGCAGGCCCCGTAAAACGAGCAAGGCTATCAATATGATAATCCGTTATATCCTCCCCATATACACCTGAAGACCAAATGATTTTGTCAGCACCATAGGCAGTCAATAAACGTTTCTCAATTTCGTTTCTGGTAAGTCCTGGATTTCTGTTCTTATTGAGCCAGGAACTTTCGTGCGCCATCAATAAACCGTGCCCGTCATGGTCAACACCACCAGCCTCACCAACAAGTCCGCTATCTATGAGGGGTAAGCCAAGATGATTGGCAACCAGAGCAGCAATGCCTCCATCATGTTTGTGGGATTGCTTGCCGCCCCAACCGTTAAATTGAATGTGGCTAACAACCAGCTTGTCGTTTTGCTTGGCAAACAAAGGACCAGAATCTCGGCACCAGAGGTCATCTGTTGGAATGTCGATAAAAGACACTTTGCTTGATAGTAAACGCTTTGCTTGATGTTGAACTGGTTCTGCCGCTAGCATAGTCACTGGTTCAAATTCACTAATCGTGTTTGCAATATCAGCAATCGTTTTTTGTAAGATATCTAAGAACTCAGCCTCTGGTTGCACCAGCTTATTAATAGGCCATTGCATCAAAGTCCCAATATGGCGGCTTTCTTCAGGAGGAACATAAATATTTTGCGAAGCTGCTACCATGGTCATTCCTGAGAATAAATTGATAAATCCAAAAGCTGCACTGTTAGCCAAAAAATGTCGTCTATCCATTTGCAAGCTCCAGAAAAATCAATCATATTTACCAATCATTGTCGGTAAAATTGATTAGCACTTTATATATTGATACCATAGGTCGAATATTACAAAATTTTGGTTTAATGCATTTTATGCCAGCTATTAAGGATAAGATATGAAAAATAGATGGGTGATCATAGCCATCGTCTTATCGCTTTTTGTTTTGAGTTTTATCTACTTTGCTTCCTATGGTTTTTTTAAAACGGAAGAAATACAAAAACTTGAAGCTCGTGTCTCACTTTATCGAAGCACGCTTGTGAATGCTCTGGAGCGTTATCAATTCCTACCTTTCATTTTATCTAAAGATCCATTTGTAATCGCAGGAACCACTAACCAGGACTTAAGTGGTCTCAACCAAAGATTAAAAGCCTTTGCCAAACAGGAAGGGCTTGAAGCAATCTACTTAATGAACAAAGAAGGTGTCACAGTAGCAGCATCAAATTTTGATCAATCACTAAATTTTATCGGTCAAAACTATAGTTTTCGTCCCTATTTTAAAGCCGCATTAGAAGGTTCAGAGGGAACGTTCTTTGGTATAGGAGCCACAACCTCAAGGCCAGGCTATTTCATAGCAAGACCGGTTTACCTTCAGAAAGAAGTAACTGGCGTTGTGGCAATTAAAATAGGCCTAACTGCTTTACAGGAAACATGGCGCAAAAGCGGTGAGAATGTCTTTGTTTCAAATAAACAAGGTGTGATCGTGCTTTCATCAAACCAGGAGCTTTTATACAAAACCTTAAATCCTTTAGATGAAACCAGCCGAGATAAAATTTTAGCAGGCAAGCAGTTTTTAAATCAGCCACTTTCTGCCTTAGGGTGGAATATTGAAGGAAAAAATGAAGTCATACTGAACGGCAAAGCGCTAATGCACGTTTCTTCTCCCGTATCCAAAAGGGCATGGCGGTTACATTATTTAACGACTGAAGACCGGGTACAAGAGCGAGCATTGTTTGTAGTCATTATTGGAGCAATTGCTGTTTCCGTATGGATGACAATTTTTGCTACAATCCGTTCAAAACGTATACGTATCGCCCTTGAAGCCTCTCAAAAAGATAGGCAATTATTACAAAAGGCAAATACGAACCTGGAGCAAGAAATCGTAGAGCGACGAATGGCAGAAGAGCGCTTGCAAAAGGCCCAGGAAGATCTGGCACAAGCAAGTAAATTGGCAGCGCTTGGTCAATTATCAGCCTCTGTAACTCATGAATTAGGTCAACCGATTGCAGCAATGCGAAACTACTTGGTTGCCTATGAATTCGAGAGTGAGCTGGAAGATCAGTCAACAACAATAGAGCGTTTAAATGCTATAGTGTTGCGAATGGAAAATATAACCAAACAATTGAGGTTTTTTGCTGAGCCAGGAAACAATCAATTGGAAGAAATAGATTTAAGAGATATTTACAAGGGTGCACGTGACATCATAGCACACAATATAAGTGCATCTGGCGTTGATCTAAAAGTTCATATCAGTGACAAACCTATTTTCATTGAGGGAAACAGGTTGCGCCTTGAACAGGTTTTAATAAACCTTTTGAGTAATAGCATTTTAGCAATGGAAAATAGTGCGGTTAAAGAAATTACCATCTATATGGAAGAGGCAAATGAAAACGCAATCCTGGCAGTTAAAGATACGGGCTGCGGCATTGCAAACCGCACAATAGAAGACTTGCAAGAACCGTTTCATACAACAAGAGAGTCAGGCAAGGGTATGGGGTTAGGGCTAGCTATATCTGCTGCGATTATCAAAGAACATCATGGAAAAATAGAGGTCGAAAACAATGAAAATTGCGGTGCAAGTTTTTCCTTGTTGCTACCAATTAAAAAGAAGAAAAAGGCAGCATGAAAGAACCTAACGAAAAAAATTACCGCGTTATTGTTGTTGATGACGATAAAGAAATGCGCGCCTCTTTAAGGTATTTGCTAACCAAAGCAAAGTGGCAGGTTAAAAGTTTAAGTCGCGCCGA
>CAXIDO010000071.1:0-8245 GCA_964022745.1 uncultured Methyloligella sp.
AACGAAGCTATATAAGAGGCTAAAGCTTTAAAAACTAACCTTTGGGTGAGAGAATATAATGAATTCGACAGTCGATACATCTGCTAGCGAGCAATTACATGCGTTTAGAAGCCACACTTGTGGTGCTTTACGGGATAATAATGTAGGGGAAACCGTGCGCTTGTCTGGGTGGGTTCACCGTGTACGTGATCATGGTGGCGTGCTGTTTATTGATTTGCGTGATCATTATGGTGTGACACAATGTGTTTGTGATCCTGATAGCCCGGTTTTCTCAGAAATTGAAAAGGTACGTTCTGAGTGGGTTATTCGCATTGATGGGGTTGTCAAAGCGCGTGATGAGGAAAGCCGTAATGATGCGCTGCCTACTGGTGCTGTTGAAATTTATATTCGCGACATGGAAGTTCATGGCGCGGCGAATGAATTGCCTCTGCCTGTTTTTGGTGAGCCGGAATACCCTGAAGATATTCGCTTAAAATATCGCTTTTTAGATTTGCGCCGTGAGACTTTGCATAACAACATTATGAAGCGGGCTGAGATTATTTCTTCAATGCGTCGCCGCATGATTGAGGAAGGATTCTTTGAATTTCAAACGCCTATCCTAACGGCTTCAAGCCCGGAAGGGGCGCGGGACTTTTTGGTGCCGAGCCGTATGCACCCTGGTCAGTTTTATGCATTGCCGCAAGCGCCACAACAATTCAAGCAATTGATTATGATGGCTGGCTTTGATCGCTATTTTCAAATAGCACCATGTTTCCGTGATGAAGATGCACGTGCAGACAGAAGTCCAGGTGAATTTTATCAGCTTGATATTGAGATGAGTTTTGTGACACAGGAAGATGTGTTCCAAGCGGTTGAGCCTGTGCTTCGTGATTTGTTTGTTGAGTTTGCTGATGGACAAGCTGTAACTGAGAGTTTCCCGCGGATTCCATATAAAACATCAATGGAAAAATACGGCAATGACAAGCCTGACCTTCGTAACCCGATTGAGATGGAAAATGTAACCGAGCATTTTGCCGGGTCTGGCTTTAAAATTTTTGCTGGCATGATTGAAAAAGATGAAGAAGTTCGCGTTTGGGCAATCCCTGCACCAACTGGTGGATCGCGTGCTTTTTGTGACCGGATGAACAGCTGGGCGCAAGACCAAGGTCAGCCTGGTCTTGGATATATCTTCTTTAAAGATGGTGCTGGTTCTGGTCCTGTTGCCAAGAATATTGGCGCCGAGCGTACGCAGGCAATTGCTGATCAATTGAACTTAAAAGATGGTGATGCTGTTTTCTTTGTTTGCGGTAAGCCAAAGTCGTTTCTTGATTTTGCTGGCCAGGCGCGTGTTCGTGTTGGCGATGAGCTAGGCTTGTCGGAAACTGAAGGCTTTAAGTTCTGCTGGATTGTTGATTTCCCAATGTTTGAATGGAATGAGGATGAGAAGCGCGTTGATTTCTCTCACAATCCGTTCTCTATGCCGCAGGGCGGCCTTGAGGCGCTTGAGACACAAGATCCTTTGACTATTAACGCTTATCAATATGACATTGTTTGTAATGGTGTTGAGCTTTCTTCAGGCGCTATTCGGAACCATAAGCCTGAGATTATGGAAAAAGCATTTGATATTGCTGGTTATGATCGCCAAGTTCTTGAAGATAAGTTTGGCGGCATGTTGCGGGCCCTTCAATATGGTGCGCCACCTCACGGTGGTATTGCGCCTGGTGTAGACCGGATTGTGATGCTCCTTTGCGGTGAGCCGAACATTCGTGAAGTGACGATGTTCCCGATGAACCAACAAGCACAAGATTTGTTGATGTCGGCGCCTTCTGACGTATCTGCTGCGCAGCTTCGTGAATTGCACATTAGGTTGAACTTGCCAAAAGATGAGTAAGTTGCTGGTGATTTAATCAGGCCACCGCTGGTGTTTTAAGGTAATAAGAAATGAAGCCCTTCCTCTTTTTTAGAGGGAGGGTTTTGTTATTTGACAAACTGTTAGATGGGCCTACTCTGAAAAGTTCGTGTTTTTTACTCACTGTTTTTATAATTTCGATAGTTTTTGTTGTCTCTGTAATTAGGATTGTTTGTGCTCGAAATTCTCTTCATTATTGCGCCGGTTTTTCTCATCATTTTTGCTGGTTATGTTGCAAGTGCTTCCTCGTACCTTCCTCCTGAAACCTCAGACCTGATTAATTCTTTGAGTATAAAATTGACATTGCCTCTCTTGTTGTTTCGAGCGATGTATGATCTTGACTTCTCAAAAGCTTTCAATTTCCCGATGTTGTTTGGTTTCTTTTTTAGTGCAATTTGCAGTTTTATACTTTGTATGGTTTTAGCTAGATTGTTTTGGAAACGCAGACCTGGCGAGGCTGTGGCAGTTGGGTTTTGTGCTTTCTTTACCAATGCGGTTTTGCTTGGGCTACCGATCTCAGAGCGGGCCTTTGGTTCTGAAGTTCAAACAATTGTATATGGCATTATTGCTTTTCATATTCCGATTGTTTATCCGATTGGTATGATAGCTATGGAACTTGCCAGACGTGATGGCGCATCCTTTACAGTTACTTTTAAGAAAACTATTGTCTCTATTTTTTCTAATCCACTGATGATTGGTTTGCTGCTTGGGATTATTTGTAATCAGGTTGGGCTGATTGTTCCGACACCACTCAGAATATCCATAAATATGATTGCTGATGGCGCTTTACCGATTGCTATTTTGGGCATAGGGGTAGCACTTACCCGGTATCAAATGAAAGCTGAGTTTATGGAGAGCCTGATGGTCTCGATCATTGCGCTTGTTTTTTATCCGGCTATGGTGCTTTTTTTTACTTACGTAATTTTTGATCTGCCTAAACTATATGTTCAAGCGGCTGTTTCTATTGCAGCTATGCCGGCTGGATTAAATGTATATATTTTTGCAAGCCTTTATAATCGTGCCATGGGCTTGGCAGCTTCTGTCATTTTAACCAGCACACTATTTTCCATTTTAACTATTTCTTTGTGGCTTCAGTTTTTGCGAAGCTTATAAAATTATTTTTTAGTTTAGAATCCATAATAGATGAATGGATTGTCCGATGATAAGTAAACTTAATAGGACTGAAGTCCAATTTGGGGGACGCAAAAGATAGTTCATGACAAACCTCCTTATCGTTGAACTTGGTGTTCTTTGCGGGATGGTTTGTCTTTATTATACAAAAAAAGGACTAATAGAGGTTTCCCATTAGTCCTTTCATTTGATTAAAATTTTAATGAATTATTTTAGATCGTCTTTATTGGTCTTTGGTTTTTTAGTGTTTAGTCGAAATAACGTTCAATACGAAAATAGCCTGGACCAAAAGGGTTTCTTTGATATTCCCAAAAGTCGAGATATTCTTTTTGTACTGTCCAACGACAATTCTTTGCGCAATTAATCCATTGACCTGTGGGAAGGCGAACTTCTCTATCGCCGTAATGATTTCTCCGTACAGGCGCGATGATATATTTGTTTGGGCTAAAGCGGCTTTCGATACGGATGGTGTTATCATAGTGGCGTTTATACCTTTTTGCCTCTGCATTTGTTGGGCTGATGCCAATGAATGAGAGAGCTAAAATCGCTGAGATGCTTGCGGTAAACATAAAAGATAGAGCTTTTTTTGTTATTTCTGTTTTTATATTCAACAAATTAGCAAACATATTTATAGCTCCGTTTTTAAAATCATGCCTGTGATATGGCTTATAAAGATATGATTATTAGCTTATAGCTGATTTTTAAAATTAAATCTTGTTCTTGTCGATGATAAGGCGTGTTGCACACCAAGAAAAGTCACAGTTGGTTGAATAAATGCGCTTAAAACAGTGAAATATACCGTTTAATCGTTTGGCTATAGATTAGTGGTGAAAAAATTGTCATTTTTCTTAAATCTGGGCTTGCACCTTTAGCTCGTTGAGGGTACACAGTTTTCTTTCCATCCTTTAATCTTTTTCAAGATTAGTCAGGCCTTTAATGCGGGCGTGGTGGAATTGGTAGACACAAGGGACTTAAAATCCCTCGATTGGAAACGATCGTGCCGGTTCAAGTCCGGCCGCCCGCACCATTTTTGCTTGCACTTTGCCGCCCGCCAACCCAAAGCGCGGTTTTCGGTTCGAGGTTGCTTCTCTCACCCGCACAACAAGCTAGTTTTTTTTGTGCCTTGATATTTTTAGTTTGAATATTCTCTTCTCTTTTTACATTCTCTTTTTTTGAAGCAATAGGCCTCGTAAGCTTTAGTGTGGCGGCTCAGTTTGATTTAAGTTTTTTATATTTAATATTTTTAAGTGATCTGAAATCACGTTCCTACCGTTTCATATGCAATGTCATTTGGATGTCCACTCTTTGGCACTATATGTAACTCTCAAAGGAATATTATTTATGAAGAACTTTATTAAAACAACTATGATGGCTCTTGTATTATCATTGCCAATATTTGCTACATCGGTTCACGCTGGTGCTAAAGATATTGTTGATACGGCTGTTAGTGCCGGCAATTTTAAGACACTCGTTGCAGCGGTTAAAGCTGCAGGACTTGTTGAGACATTGAAAGGTGATGGTCCTTTCACAGTGTTTGCACCAACTGATGCAGCATTTGCGAAATTACCAGCAGGTACAATTGAGGATTTATTGAAACCAGAAAATAAAGCAAAATTAACTGCTATTCTGACATATCATGTTGTACCTGGTAAGGTGATGTCTAAAGACATTGCTGGAAAGAAGCTAGAAGCCAAAACGGTTCAAGGACAGGAGATTTCTGTTGATGCTACTAAGGGGGTTAAAGTTAATGCTGCGACTGTTACCTCAGCTGATTTAGCAACGAAAAATGGTGTCATACATGTGATCGATACGGTTATTATGCCAAAACTATAGCACTGCTCGCGTCATGCTTGATTGGTTACTGATCAAGCATGACTTAAATTTTTCATGGTCGCCAAAAAGTTCTTTGTTGTTTGAGCAAGAGGGAGCTTTTTTGGTTTGAAGTCTTTCAAGTAAGTTTAAAATTTCCCAAGTTTTCTATTGCAGAGATCAGCCCTTCTGGATCCAGGGGTTTTACTAGATAGGCATCTGCGCCGATGGATAAAGAGTCGGTCATGTCGTTGATATTATCTGATGTACACAACATGATGACCGGTACATCTTTGTAGGGGGATTTTGTTTTTAATAATGTAAGAACATCCAGGCCATTAACAATGGGCATATTGATATCTAATAAAATGATTAGATTGCTATTTGTTTTTTTGTTTTCTTTGAGTTCTGCTAATTTTACAAATAGATTGAAACCACTAGTTTCATAAAAGAAATTGTGAGAAATATTCGCCCCTTTTAGTCGGCGCTGGGTAATATAAATGTCATCCTTATCATCGTCTATCATAAGAATGTTTAATGTCGTTTTTTTGCCAAACATTGGAGTATCTTCCATTCGCGAACTCAAATAGTTCATGATTGAGTATTGACTGGCATAATAAAGAATTCGTTAAGTTATATTAACTCTCTGTTTAAGAAAGTTTTAATTTGAAATTCGTAGTCGGCAGAGACATGATATTTCTTAAAAATGGTATGAAGCTTATTTTAAGTTTAAGTGTTTTGGGTATTGTTTTTTTAAGAAAAGCCATTGTTCAATTTGCCCGTCACGGCCTTCTTCTTCAGTGATCATTTCCCATTGTTTGGCTGTAAATGATAAGGCTTCTCGGGGGGATATTTCTTTTTCAGCAGCAGAGGTTATATTTTCCCTTAGGGTTTGGATATATTTTCCTTGGCCTTTTAGATAAAAATCGGGAATAGCGGTTTTCATGGCTTGTTTGTGAGCGACTAGAAATTCCTTGCTATATGACTGTTCAATTTTTGGGTCTGTGTAGTGGCATTCTCTGAAGGGATCAAAAAAACCAGTTTGGTTTTGAACGGCGATTTTTGAAGGCCTGGCTAATGTGGCGTAAAGAGAAAAAAGATAAGCGATTTCTTTATGTGCAGAAAGTTTTGATGTCACATAGTTCCAGCCCCAATTGAAATAAGAAATCTGGGGGGTTGGGGCGAATAACAATCGGTCTTTCATTTTTGAGGTTTTACTATTTAAAAATTTCTGCGTTCCTCCCCAACCAATGTTTACAGCACAATGTCCCTTGGCGTATTCGCTCCAATTATCAAAGAGGCCGTTTGTTCGGGCTGAAGGATGTTGAAATTGGGTTGCTCTGAGCAGATCTTCTAGTGCTTCCACACCTGCCTGATTGTTGATGTTTGGGGTCATGTCATCTTGAACAGGAAAATGGTTTTTTGCATGAAATCTAATCCACCATTCCCAGACCATATAACCTGGAGTTCGAAATAAGCAGCCACCGAACTTTTCTTCATTTGGTCTGTGAAAAAATTCCATCAGTTGATCGAGCTCCTCCCAGGTTTGAGGGAGAGTTAATTCGCGCCCATGTTTATCAGCAAACTTTTTTTGTTCATCTGGGTTTTCCATACAATCTTTATGGAAAAATGTTAGATACGCATCGCCATCAGTTTGATATCCGTAAAATGCGTGCTTATAGCGATCTCCCAGGCTGTATAAAGATGGCTTGTAGTCTATAAGTTTTTCATATTTTTGGGCATAAGAGCTTTGATCTGCTAAAGCACCGGCTTCAGCTAGATCGGGTATTCCAAAGGTTGCCGGCAGGGCTATATCAAAACTTGATTTTTGACCTGCTGTGTCAATGAATATTTTGGTATTAATATCATCGACAGTGGTTTTTATGAAAGAGATTTTTACGCCAGTGTGCTTTGTAAAAAGAGTTGCAACTGGTTTGATATTGCCAATGGATCCTTGGGGATAGAGTAGTTTTAGCTGAATGTTTTTGCCAGATTTAAGATTTTTTACAGCTTCAATTATTGCATTTTCATTGTCTTGATTTTTAGTTGTTACTGCCGCAAATGAATTTGCTGTAAATGTTTGGCTCGAGGCAAAGGCTGTTGCGCATAAGGATTGTTTTACAAAGTTCCTTCTTGTGTATTGCATCAAGCCCTCCGTTTTAAAATGGCAAAAAACTACCTAATATGAGCTGTAGATTAAAAATATTAACAAGCTCTATAAGTTTCTGAGTAGCTTTTTTAGCAAATCGCTGTAATCTTACGTTCTTGAAACTTAAAGTAACATAGTGATAAATTTTTTTGAGTTAAACCCACAAACCAATTGGTGATGAGTAGGCAAGGACTATAAATGTCTAAATCATACTGGGGAACTAAATGAGATATACGCTGAAGGATAGTCCTCAAATTATATCGTCAGTATTGAAAAAACTTCAAAACTTAGTTTCGAAACTTATTTCACAGCTCGCATTTTTGTCTACGAGAATTGTCGTTCAAATATTGCTGAGTTTTTTTTTAATCGGGTTATTTTCAATTGTTGGTCTTTCTCTCTCAATCAACTCTCTCAATCAAATTGGAACCGCGCAGCAGAAAATTGAAAATGTAACTGTACCTTTTCTATCTAAAGCTCAAGATTTATCGCAGCAGGTTCGTTCTTATGTTGTATTAGTCGAACGTCTGCAAAATTCAAAAAATAGCAATAGCGTTTTAAAACAAGAAATATCCTCGCAAGAGGTTAAACTGGAGACGACCTTAAATTCTCTTCAGAAAAATGGTTTGGCGGAACTTGGTAAAACTATAAAACTAAATGACCTCTTTGAGACGATTTTTGCAAATACCCGTGTTCTTGAGCAATTGCAGTTTACTGCCGTTCCACGTTATAATTTTCTATTTGATCAGAAGAAGCAGGAAACAGAAAAAACAGTTCGCTTAGGTTTAATCGCATTAAAACGTTTTCGCATAAACGCCCTTCAAAACCCAGTTGATCCAAAATTAATTTTAATTAGAAATCAATTTTTAGAATTGCAGGCGATTGTTGGACAGCTCAATGGGGAAATGTCTGAAGATACTATACTACGTTTTCAGCAATCTTACATATCGCGGGTTAGAGCAATTTCGAAAGAAATTGTTAGTATTGTTGATACACCTCTTCGGCGCACATTGGCTCAATCAGCAGATGTGCTTCTCTCTCAGATTGTTCCGAATAAAGGCATTTTTCATTACTTAATTAAACTCTATGAGCAATCGCAAAAGT
The DNA here is from genome assembly GCA_964022745.1 of uncultured Methyloligella sp. Classification (GTDB taxonomy): domain Bacteria; phylum Pseudomonadota; class Alphaproteobacteria; order Rhizobiales; family HXMU1428-3; genus HXMU1428-3. The sequence goes on from CAXIDO010000071.1 coordinate 8,079, forward strand.
TAAAAGAAATAGCTTCAAAAAACAGAGTTTATTTCAGTGACCTCAACGAAAATATTTTATCGTTTTTGAATGATGTGCGCCTTGGCACACAAGGTGAATTTTCAGCCATCGAAAAACATCTCAGTAAAAATATTTTAACTTTGTATTTTATCACGGGTTTGATTTTT
>CAXIDO010000072.1:0-8192 GCA_964022745.1 uncultured Methyloligella sp.
AATCTGTCTTTGAATGTTTTTTTCAGTAATGCTGCCCATTTACCAGCCAAGTCAGCCTGATTGTTTTTAATAGCGAGATCTAATGGTCCGTCTTCGCCGCCGCTTAAAAGAATGAGCCCTTCAGAGTGATCACTTAAAAATTCATATGTGATAAATGGATCTGTTTCACCGGCCGTATCGAGAAACGCGATACTTGTTAAGGCCATAAGATTTTGGTAGCCCTGCTCATTTTGAGCTATGAGGGCAATTTCTCCATCTGTCTTATGTGTTTCTTGAGCCTTTTCGAAGACAGATTTTTTGGCTTCACCCTCTAGAGATGGCATTTTAATAGCTAATGTACATCCAATGAGAGGTTGAACACCCTTGCCAACGCACTTTTCAGAGAACTCAAGCGCGCCAAACAAGTTGTTCGTGTCTGTGAGACCTAGTGCAGGCATCTTTTCGTCAACGGCAAAATTTACCAAGCGCTCAACTGGGAGCGCGCCTTCAAGCAAACTGTAGGCTGAATGCACTCTTAGATGAATGAACTTAGGTGTATTGCCTGTTATTTTTGGTCTTGGAGTTGCCATTTCTATCTCATTGCGCTTTTGATGATTTTAAACTCTAGCAAACTTTAATATTATAGCTTTCTCAATGTTTGAGGGGCTTTGTATGCTTCTAACTCACATTTTTCTTCTCTGTTTTCTCTCACGGCTATTCCAAGCGCTTTTAACTGACACTTCAGTTGCCTATGAACAACCGTGTTAGCGCTTGGGCCTCTGAGGGGCGGCGCTTGCGCCGGACAGCAGAGCTGCCATGTCATAACGCTGAAGAAGCGTCATTCCTTCTTCGTATATCGTTTTATGCGTTGGTTGTTGTTTGCCCATAAGCAAACACGCAATTTATTGCTTCGATTTTAAGTTGATTTCTTTATTTAATAAAAATTCTCCCTTGGTCCTATTGAGTTTTGTCAAAGACGGCCCCATATTGATGTATATAATATGCATTATATTTGAACTTTCAAAATTATAAAATAAAGGATCAGGTCAATGTCGGACGTTTTAGCTGAAAAACCTTCTCATGACAGCACTAAAGACAGCTCTTATGACGCAGCGCCAATTGGGCATAATTCTAAAGATGTAAACATTGAGTTTTTTGTTAAAGGGTTTAACAGCATTAATAAAAAAAAAAAAAAAAACGGGGCACCGATGCCTATGAAAATGAAAGCTGGTTCGACTTTACGGGATTTGGTGGATAGTTTGGGTATTCCGAAAGACAAGATTTTTCTGGCTATGAAAAATGGCCGCGATGTTACCAAAGGTATATATCCAGCAAATAACCCAAAATGTAATTTTGAAGTGGTTATTGATGAAGGAGACCATATTTCATTTTCTGGCCCAGTTCCCTATAGCTATGGGTATGGTTCAGCGGTTGTATAAAGCTTAACTACAGGTAAAATTACTGCTGCTGTTGTTGCTGTGGGACATAAGAATAGAGTTTGCCATCCTGCATCTGGAGCACACGATCCATTCTGTTTGCTAGTTCCAAATTATGAGTAGCGATGATAGCAGCTAGACCTGTTTGGCGGATTAGGCCGATGAGAGACTGAAACACCCGCTCGGCTGTATTTGGATCAAGATTACCTGTTGGTTCATCGGCCAGTAAGAGTGTTGGTTCATTGGCAATTGCTCTGGCTATTGCAACTCTTTGCTGCTCGCCGCCGGACATCGCATTTGGACGGTGCCCTACTCTTTCCTGAAGCCCTAGAAATTCTAAAATGACTTTTGCTCGCGCTTCCGCTTCTTTTCGAGAATGTCCGTTGATCAGTTGAGGGATAACCACATTTTCAAGGGCGCTGAATTCTGGCAAGAGTTGGTGGAACTGATAGACAAAACCAATGTCACTTCTGCGAATGGCTGTACGCTCTGCATCATCAAAGTTTGTACAATCTTGACCGTTTAAATAAACCTTGCCGCTGTCCGCTTTGTCCAGCATTCCTAGAATATGCAGTAAGGATGATTTACCTGAGCCAGATGGCCCAACAAGCGCGATAGCTTCTCCTTTGAATATATCAGCAGAGATTGAATTTAAAACCTGAATTTCTCTTGTGCCCTGATGATATGTTTTTGTTATATCTCTGATGGCAAGGATTGGTTTTGGCTGCTCTTTGGGCTGTTCTGTGTAGTGTTGTTGCTCTTGGTTTGTTTGATAATAATCACTCATAACGTAGTGCCTCCACAGGATCGAGACTAGCTGCACGCCATGCGGGATAAATTGTTGCAAGGAATGAAAGTATTAGTGCAACGATGACAATGATTGTTGTCTCTACCGGATCCATTTTTGCTGGAAGTTTTGATAAGATCTGAATTTCAGGATTAATTCGAACACCTGTGGCCCAGCCGATAAAATTTTGAATTGCATCTATGTTCAAGCAGATGGTGACGCCAAGGACAAGGCCTAAGACGGTGCCGCAGACACCAATGAATGAGCCTGTTGTCATGAATACGCGCATGATAGCGCCTCTTGTTGCGCCCATTGTTCTGAGCACTGCGATGTCTTTTGTTTTCACCTTTACCAGCATGACCATGCTGGAGATGATGTTTAACGCCGCGACAAACACCACCAGGCTCACAATGATGAACATCATGTTTCGCTCAATCGCTAAAACGCTGAAGAGCTTTGCGTTGCGCTGTTTCCAGGTTGAAAGATTGGTATCATTGCCGGCGGCTTTTGCGATGTCTTGCTCGATTAATTCTACTTGCTTTGGTTTATTCACCATAACTTCTAGAGCTGAGACTTGCCGCTTTTTTGAAAAGAACTTTTGAGCTTGATCCAGAGGCATGAAGAGGACTTTTAAATCATATTCATAAATGCCCACCTCAAAGATGGCTGATATTCGATATGGTTTTACTCTTGGGGTTGTTCCAAACGGTGTTTTCGCTCCCCTTAAGGTGACAATGTTTATTTTATCACCAACGCGGACACCTAATACATTGGCAAGACGACTACCTATAATGATGCCACTATCATCTTTAAAATTTTCCAAAGAGCCCGAGACTAAATTGGTTGATACGGTTGCCAGCTTATTCAAATCACCGGCTCTAATACCACGGACATTGCCGAAATATTCCTGGTATTTAGATGTCACCATGACCTGACCATCAATTACAGGAATGACAGATTTTACACCAGGGACTGTTTTGATTTTATTTGCTACATCATCGAAGCCTGTGAACGGTTTGCCAAATTGCTGAATAACAACATGGCCGTTCATATCGAGGATGTTTTTATATAGCGTATCTCTAAAACCGTTCATTACACTTAGAACAACAATTAGAGCTGTTACGCCTAAAGCAATGCCAAGAAGAGTGAGAATGGCGATCACCGAGATGAAGCCTTCTCCTTTTGGTGGACGAAGGTACCTAAAGGAAATCATGCGCTCAAAAGAGGAGAATGGCATGGTCACAGCGCTTTTAGTGCGTTTTTTTGTTTGCTTTACGCTCACTGTTTCATTCATTGATCTTCGATCTCTTTTTTTGCGATTCATTTGCACTTTTTTTCGTGCCTTCAGGTTGCCCACAAGCAACCGGCACAATGCATATTTTTTTTGCTTCAGTTGCCCACCAGCATCCGCAATAGTCCTAAATTGTGTTCTTGTTTAGTTCATCCCTTTACTAAACTAACACCCTATTTTATTGATAGCATCTTCAAATGACAGCTCTTCGCGCTCACCTGAATTTCTCTATTTGATCCCCACACCACCATAACTCACGCCTTCTGGCCCTACGATCATTTGTATAGGTAAACCAATGAGATCCATGGTTTTGAATTTTCCGCCGGCGCGTTCATTTGTATCATCTAGCAAGCAATCAAGGCCTTTTTGTTGTAGGCTTTGATATAAATTTTCAGCGGCTTTGTCTGTTTCCTCATCGCCTGGTTTCAAATTGATGATCCCAACATCGAAAGGTGACACTGCTTTTGGCCAGATAATACCATTTTCATCATGGCTTGCCTCGATGATAGCACCCATTAGGCGGGACACACCAATACCATACGAGCCCATTTGAAGGGCAATCAATTTTCCGTCAGGCCCCTGAACTTCACATTTCATAGGTTTTGAGTATTTATCACCAAAATAGAAAATATGACCGACCTCGATACCCCGGGCACTGACTTGATTTTCTTTGCTCACGTCAGTATCGAATTTCTCAGCATCGTGCATTTCTTCTGTTGCCGCATAGTAAGAGGTCCATTTTTCGATAATCGGGCTTAGATCACTGTTAAAATCAACAGTTTCATCCGGTACCGGCATATCAATCAATTGTTGATCACAAAATACTTCGCTTTCACCGGTCTCAGCTAACAATATGAATTCATGGCTCAAGTCTCCACCAATAGGACCTGTGTCTGCTTTCATAGGGATGGCTTTTACGCCTAAACGCTCAAATGTGCGCAAATAAGCGACAAACATTTTTTGATAAGATTTTCTGGCATCATCTTCCGTTAAATCAAAAGAATATGCATCCTTCATCAAAAATTCACGGCCACGCATAACCCCAAATCGCGGTCGAATTTCATCTCTGAATTTCCATTGCACATGATAAAGAGATTTAGGGCAATCTTTGTATGACTTCACGCTATCTCTGAAAATTTGCGTGATTAATTCTTCGTTTGTTGGCCCGAACAATAGCTCTCGGTCATGACGGTCTGTGATGCGAAGCATTTCTTTGCCATAGTCATCATAACGGCCACTTTCACGCCAGATATCTGCTTGTTGAATTGTTGGCATTAACAATTCAACGGCACCTGCTCGATTTTGTTCTTCTCTCACGATATTTTCGATTTTACGAAGAACTTTTAAGCCTAATGGTAGCCATGAATATATGCCTGCCGCGGACTGACGAATGAGGCCTGCACGCAGCATAAGTTGATGCGACACAATTTCAGCACTTGCTGGCACATCTCTTAGGACAGGCAGAAAGAATTGGCTTAAGCGCATGTTTTATCGCTCCCAGAGGTTTTAGTTATGTTAGCTTTATAAGTTAAGCTGCCTTTCGGCAAATAGAAAAACTAAGTCAGATCGTTTGAAATTTATTTTTGCACAAAGTTAATTTCATTAGATGCAGAATATTATAGCTAAAAAAATAGCTGAGATTAAAGAGTATTCCTGTTTTGTCGTGTTTTTTAGGAATATGCTCTAATTTGCATCCTCAAATCTTGGCAAAAATGGAATATCATCAACTGAAATTAGATTATAGGTATAAACTGAATAGACTATAGCAAACAAAATGCCTGCTATAATCGATGTTATAAGTGCCTTTTTTAACATTTGCGGCACTGCGGGGGCGCTTTCAACTGAACCTGGGACAACATCGCCGTCCTCTTCTTGGGTTTTCACTCCAAATGGCAACACCATAAACAGGGTCAACCACCAGATAATGAAGTAAGTCGCAATTGAAAGACTTAAGCTCATTTACGCTTCCTCTAATTCAACCAAAGTGCCGCAGAAATCTTTTGGGTGCAGAAATAAAACCGGTTTGCCATGGGCACCAATTTTAGGGTCACCGCTTCCCAATACTCTAGCACCTTCGCTTTTTAGCTTATCTCTGGCCTCAATGATATTATCAACTTCATAGCAAATGTGGTGAATGCCTCCGCTTGGGTTTTTCTCTAAAAAACCATTAATTGGACTATCTTCGCCTAGAGGTTCTAATAGCTCAATTTTTGTATTTGGTAGCTCAATAAAGATCGTAGACACACCATGATCCGGCTGCTCTTCTTTTGCAGAAAGTGTAGCGCCAAGGCTAGCACGATAGGTGTTTGCTGCAGCTTCAATATCTGGTACTGCGATGGCTACATGATTCAAACGTCCGATCATTTCTGTGTCCTTTTTGTCTTTTAATTCGTTAATAATCTTTGATTGGATGATCTAATCCAGAAAGAGGCTTTCTGTCTAGAAAATTAGCTCATTAATCTATTATATTTGGTGCAAATGGATGGTTACAACTGGTTTTTTGCCCCAATATTCGTTCAAAGATGAGCGTACACTACGTCTCAGTGCTTCTTTTAGCTTGTTTTTATCTGATCGCCTTTTTGCGGGGATGCTTTTAAACGTGCCATTTACTGCATTTTCTATGATGTCTTGCATTTCACCGCTGTCTTCCTCATGCGGCACCCCTAATTCAGACCAGCTTGGATTGGACATAAGATTCCCCTTACCATCAATCACACATGAAACTGTCACACAGCCAAGTGTTGATATTTTTCGGCGTACACGAATGGCCAGATCATCTTCGAGTATAAAATGCCCATCTCGATAAAGGCGGCCATTGGGGACTTCATCTATAATCTTGGGATCTTGGGGTAGAATGGATAGCATATCACCATTTTTAATCAATTGTACTTTCTCAATATTTTGGCTTTTAGCAAAAGCTGCTTGTGATCTTAAGTGATGTTCTTCACCATGCACAGGCACCAAAACATTTGGTCTTACCCAACTGTAAAGCCTTTCCAACTCGCCGCGTCTTGGGTGCCCTGTTACATGAACAGGTTTATCACTTTCAGTGATGATGTTTAAGTTCTGCGCGGCCAGAAGATTAATGACATAACCAACGGATCTCTCATTGCCTGGGATTGTTCTTGAAGAAAAGATTACTGTATCTTTGGGTTTTAATTTTATCTTAGGGTGACTGCCCTCTGCGATACGAGCTAACGCGGCGCGCCCTTCTCCTTGACTACCGGTTGCTAAGACAACACATTCTTTTGCTGGCAAGTGCTGATAATCTTCGTCCGATAGAAAACTATAATCTTGAGGGATGTACCCGGTTTCTTTGGCAATCCCGACCACACGATCTAGAGCACGGCCAGCTAAGATCACATATCGTCCGGCTTTATAGGCTGCCTCTGCTACTGATTTTATTCGTGCGACGTTTGACGCGAAAGTTGTAACAACGACACGCTGTTTTGCTTCAGCTATAATCACTTCAAGAGTTTTTGCTACATCAACTTCAGATATGGAAGACCCTTCGCGGGTTGCATTGGTTGAATCACAGACCAAAACATCGATGCCTTCATCACCTAATTTTTTCAACCGACTTTCATCTGTTGGTGGGCCGACTATTGGATCTGGATCTAGTTTCCAGTCTCCAGTGTGAAAGAGAGTTCCGAGATCAGTTTTGATGTGAAGTCCTAATGGTTCAGGAATTGAATGGGCCATATCAACCATCTCAATGGAGAAAGGACCAAGATCAAATTTAGCGCGTCTTGGAACTTCTTTAATCGGTACGAAACCATCCATACCATCTCGGGCCAGTTTTGCTTTTAGCATCGATGCTGTAAAAGGAGTTGCGTAAATCGGGACTTCTAAATTTTCCCAAAGATCAGGTATTGCGCCATAGTGATCCTCATGGGCATGAGTTAGGATGATAGCTTCAATATTATGCTTTTCATTTTCTGCAAATGTTATATCCGGCACAATGATTTCAATGCCCGGCTCTCTTGGCCCTGCAAAGGTTAGCCCCAGATCTACCATGATCCATTTATAATCGCCTGGAAGGCCATAGCCATACATCATGCAATTCATGCCGATTTCACCAACACCACCTAATGGAACCATAACCATTTCAGCTTTGGGGGTGTCCGATTTTTTATCACTCATATTGTGAGCTATTCCTTTCAAGGCAACTAAAGTAGTTCGCCGCCAGTAATCAGCTTGATTGATTTATCTTCTAACTCAAGCTTTAAAGCGCCTTTTTCATCCAGGCCGGCGAATTTGCCCTCAATTCTTTCATGTCCAATACGCACAGATAGAGGCGCTCCAATGGGAGCTGCTTTCTCACACCATGCTCTAATTATTTCTGCAAAATTATTTCCGTTATCCCAGCGCTTAATCCAATGATTTAGCGTTTCAATCAACGCTAATAATAAATCATCTCTAGAGATATAATAGTCGTAGTTAGCAAGGCAGGTTGTATCTCTTCCCTCAACTACCGGGCTTGATTGAATGTTTATCCCCACACCAATTACTACATGAGAGAATTGAGCATCTGGTTTGCTCACATTTTCAATTAAGATACCGCCAAGTTTTGCTCCATTGATTAAAATATCGTTCGGCCATTTTAGCGCTAAATCTAAATGTGTTTGGTTGTTCTTTTGGATCGCATCATAAACAGCTAATGCAGTTACTAATGAAAGCCCGCCAAGTTTGCTGCCAT
>CAXIDO010000073.1:0-8163 GCA_964022745.1 uncultured Methyloligella sp.
TACACTTTCTGTTCCTGTTCTTATCCTTCTCTTAGTTGGTATTGTTGCTATTATCGCTGTGATTGTGTTTATGGAACGTGCTCAGCGCCGGTTACTGGTTCAATATCCAAAACGCCAAATGGGTAATCGTATGGCCCAAGGTGATAACTCACACTTGCCGTTGAAGCTAAATACTGCTGGTGTTATCCCACCGATTTTCGCATCTAGCTTACTTCTGTTGCCAGCGACTTTTGCAGCCTTTGGGACGAGCGGAAGCTCTGAATGGTTTTCAACGATTACAGCGATGCTTGGTCGTGGCCAGCCGCTTTACCTTGCGATCTATGTGGCACTTATTATTTTCTTTGCTTTCTTCTACACAGCGATTGTATTTAACCCCGAAGAAACAGCTGACAATTTGAAAAAATATGGTGGTTTTGTTCCTGGAATACGTCCTGGTTCGAAAACAGCAGAATATATCGATTATGTTTTAACTCGAATTACGGTCGTAGGTGCAATTTACTTAGCCCTTGTTTGTGTGCTACCTGAATATCTTCAGTCTTACACAGCGGTTTCATTTGCACTTGGTGGCACTTCACTTCTCATTGTAGTGAGCGTGACAATGGACACAGTCTCACAAGTGCAAAGTCATCTTTTGGCGCACCAGTATGAGGGGCTGATTAAAAAGTCTAAATTGCGGGGAAGTCGAAGAAAATGAATATAATATTATTAGGCCCTCCTGGGGCAGGTAAAGGTACTCAAGCTCGTCTTATTGAAAATTCACGTGGTCTTGTTCAATTGTCTACTGGTGACATGCTTCGTTCAGCTGTTGCAGCTGGTTCTGAAGTTGGACTTAAAGCGAAAGCCGTGATGGAAGCGGGCGGCCTGGTTTCTGATGAGATTGTTATTGGTATTATCTCGGACCGAATTGATGAGCCTGATTGCCAAAACGGCTTCATTCTTGATGGCTTTCCACGGACCTTACCACAAGCTGCAGCATTAGAAGACCTACTTGCTTCCAAAAATAAGAGCTTAAATGCTGTTATTGAAATGCGCGTTGATGATGAGAAGCTTGTTGAGCGGATTACTGGCCGTTTTACTTGTGGTGATTGTGGTGAAGGATACCATGATACATTCCGCACTCCTAAAGAAGAAGGCAAGTGTGACAATTGCGGCAGCTCTAACTTTAAGCGCCGCGCTGATGATAATGAAGAAACTCTGCGGACTAGATTGTTATCTTATTACAAAGAGACATCGCCGCTGATTGGTTATTATTTTGCAAAAGATAATTTGGCTTCAATTGATGGCATGGCTGACATGTCTGAAGTGACAAACCAGATTGAGACTATTTTAGCTAAAGCATAGTCTTTTCGAATTGAATGGACTGAATGCTTTAGATTTTTATTTTACGCACAATTTTCCGATCCTCGTTATACTCAGGTCGGATTGTGTTTTGGCTAATCGTTCTTAACGGTTGCTTAAGTTTTTTTGCTGGAAAGAGCGTAGGGGCTTGACGAAAACGAGTTAAACCCTTACAAAAACTCTTTTTCACGCAAGAATTAGTGATTCTGTCAGAAAGTGCCCTTAAGTGCTTTCTGTTTGCTAGGTTCTACAACACGGACTTTTGCTGTTGTGGAGGTTAGAACGCTGGTTTTTAAGCTATTAAAGGCTATTAAATCAGTATCCTTACCCTTTTTCTACTTAATGAATGGGTGAGGGAACAAATAGAAGGCTTTTTGTTAGGCCGCTTGGTGTGTCATCTGTTTATCTAGGTGAGTGAGCATTAAGCAAAACTGATAAAATGAAGTTTTAAGTGAAACTAAGGAGGGCTGATGTGATTTCAGACCTCTATTCAAGGAGAATACTGTGGCTCGTATCGCAGGTGTCAATATACCGACTAATAAGCGCGTTGTGATTGCGCTAACATATATTCACGGAATTGGTGATAAGTTCGCTCGTGAAATTTGTGAAGAAGTTAAAATTCCAATGGAACGCCGCGTGAATGAATTGTCTGACGCGGAAGTTATTCAAATTCGTGAAACGATTGATCGTGACTACATGGTTGAAGGTGATTTGCGTCGTGAAGTTTCCATGAATATTAAGCGCCTGATGGATCTTGGCAGCTATCGTGGACTACGTCATCGTCGTGGTTTGCCTGTTCGTGGTCAACGTACGCACACTAATGCCCGTACACGTAAGGGTCCAGCTAAAGCAATTGCTGGTAAGAAGAAGTAATTTAAGAATCTCATCATTCGCTGGTTACCTTTTTAAGCTGGTTTGCTTTTGGTAATATATGCAAGATGATTATTTGAAAGACGAAGTAAATGGCACAGGAAAGAGCACGTACTCGCAAACGTGAAAAGAAAAACATCACTTCTGGTGTTGCACATGTGAGTGCTAGTTTTAATAACACGAAAATTACAATTACTGATGCACAAGGAAATGCAATTTCCTGGAGTTCAGCTGGAATGATGGGGTTTAAGGGTTCTCGTAAATCGACACCTTATGCTGCTCAATTGGCTGCTGAAGATGCTGGTAAGAAAGCTCAAGTGCATGGCATGAAAACTCTTGAAGTTGAAGTGACCGGACCAGGTTCGGGCCGCGAGTCTGCATTGCGTGCGCTTCAATCAATTGGTTTTCAGGTTACAACAATTCGTGACGTAACTCCAATTCCTCATAATGGTTGTCGCCCTCGTAAGCGTCGCCGCGTATAGTTTAGTGCGGGATTGAACTTTCACAGTAATTTTGGCTTTGTTGCCAATTAGGTGAAAATAATCTTTTAAGCAGTTGTTTTATAACTCCTGTTTAATTGGTCTTAAGATAACTGAGGGTGTCCTTGTTTTAAGGATAAAAGCATTAAACGGCTTAGACTGTTTTGCGAATACCCATTTTGCGAATAAAGGTGACGAAACGTGATCCAGAAAAATTGGCAAGAACTTATTAAACCAGGTAAGTTAGACATTCAGGGCGGTCGTGACCCTAAACGGCATGCAACTGCTGTTGCTGAGCCGCTAGAGCGCGGTTTTGGTATGACACTTGGCAACGCTATTCGCCGTGTTTTACTTTCTTCATTGCGCGGTGCTGCGATTACTTCTGTTCACATTGATAGTGTGTTGCATGAGTTTTCTTCAATCACCGGTGTTCGTGAAGATGTGACGAACATTGTTTTGAACATTAAAGAGATTGCTCTTAAAGCACACTCTGAAGGCACAAAACGTATGGTGCTTCAGAAAACTGGCCCTGGTGTTGTTCGTGCTGGCGATATTGAAACTGGTTCTGAAATTGAAGTTCTGAACCCTGAGCATGTTATTTGTAACCTTGACGATGGCGCGTCTATTCATATGGAATTTACCGCTGACACAGGTAAAGGTTATGTGCCTGCTGATCGTAACCGTCCTGAAGATGCGCCGATTGGTCTTATCCCAGTTGATGCGCTTTACAGCCCGGTTCGTAAGGTGTCTTACAAAGTTGAGAATACACGTGAAGGTCAAATTCTTGACTATGATAAATTGATTTTGGACATCCATACGGATGGTTCTATTGTTCCTGAAGATGCAATTGCACTTGCTGCTCGTATTCTTCAAGATCAGCTTAGCATTTTTGTGAACTTTGAAGAGCCACAAAAAGAAGTTGTTGAAGAGAAGCAACCTGAACTTGAGTTCAATGCTGCTCTTCTGAAGAAGGTTGATGAGCTTGAGCTTTCTGTTCGCTCTGCAAATTGCCTGAAGAACGATAACATTGTTTATATTGGTGATCTTATTCAGAAAACCGAAGCTGAGATGTTACGTACGCCGAATTTTGGACGTAAGTCCTTGAACGAAATTAAAGAAGTTTTAGCTGGTATGGGGCTGCACTTGGGTATGGAAGTACCGAACTGGCCACCAGAGAATATTGAAGAACTCGCTAAACGCTTTGAAGATCATTATTAAGTTTATGTCGCCATTATCTTTTCGATATTTGGTTAGGTTAGGAGAACACCCATGCGCCATGGTATGAAGGGGCGGAAGTTAAATAAGACGTCTAGTCATAAGAAAGCTATGTTTGCCAATATGGCTTCAGCGCTTATTAAGCACGAGCAAATTATTACGACACTGCCAAAAGCTAAAGAGCTAAAGCGTGTTATGGATCGCCTTGTTACCCTTGGTAAAAGAGGTAATCTTCATTCACGTCGTCTGGCTGCTGCACGCCTTCGTGATGAAGCAATGGCAAAGAAGCTTTTTGATGTGTTAGCTGAGCGTTATAAAGATCGCAGCGGTGGTTACACTCGCGTTCTTAAAGCTGGCTATCGTTATGGTGATAGTGCACCTGTTGCAGTTATTGAGCTTGTTGATCGTGATGAAACAGCACGTGGCCAAGATTCTGGCCCAACAGCAGACTTCACAAAAGATGATGAAGCTGAAGTTGCAGCGTAAGCTAAACTTACAAAATTTATAAATTTAAAAAGCCAGCCTAATAAAATTTTAGGCTGGCTTTTTTTGTTTTGAGTTCATCTGCTAACAGATGCGGAATTCTTCTAATAAATATGACATGGCTGGCGTTTGATACAGGCTGACGATTGCGCTTGCAGCAATGAGAGCGAGTATCAGTACCGCCACTTTTATAGGTATTGAGAGTGTCATATAGTTGCTCGTTTTTCTCTCTCGGCGACCGGTGTTTCAGTGATTGGCCAGTTTAATAAAGCTGAGAGAAGGCTAAAGCCAATGGCCATATACCAAACTATATCATAATTTCCGGTTTTGTCATAAACGTAGCCGCCTAACCAACCGCCTATGAATGAGCCAAGTTGGTGCCAGAAGAAAACCACGCCGCCTAACATCGACATATGTTTCACACCCCAGACAGAAGCAACAGTGCCGTTAGTTAACGGTACTGTTGAGAGCCAGAACAGTCCCATAAGCAAGCCAAAGGCGTAGGCGGTATAAGTTGAAATTGGCAATAATATAAAGGCAGCTATAACCAGCCCTCTCAGGAGGTAAAGCCAGGAGAGCAGCATTGGTTTGCGCTGTCTGCCGCCCCAGAGGCCAGCATAGTAAGTTCCTATGATGTTTATTAGTCCGATCAGCGCAAGGACTGTTGTGGCGACAGAGGCATCTAGATTTCTGTCGGATAGATAGAGTGGTAAATGCACACTGATGAAAACGACCTGAAACCCACATGCGAAAAAACCTAATGAGAGCAACCAAAAGTCACGCATGGATAGGGCTTCTTTGATGGCTTCATAAGGGCTAATGCTTAACACTTTTGGATCGGTTTTCTTTAGATTAGGCTCTTTTAAACCAAAGGCCAGCGGGAACATGATGAGTGCCATTAGTGAAAGAGCAATTAGAGCGCCGTGCCAATCTAACCATGTCAGGAGGCCGAGGCTGATGGGCAACATGATGAATTGGCCAAAGGAGCCCACAGACATTGCAACGCCCATGGCAAGAGACCTTTGCTCTGGTTTGACCAAGCGGCTGATTGTTCCAAAGATGACTGGGAATGTTGTACCTGATAGCCCAACACCAATGAAGATGCCTGCTCCTAAGATAAAGCATGTTTGAGCTATTCCATCAAAATTTGAGTTTAGTTGTTCCGCACTGAAGCCCAGAACCGTTGCTGCTTGAATAACATAGGATGTGACAGTGGTTATGTCAGCCATGACCCAAAGGCCAGCTGCATAGAGAAGCGCTCCTGTTGTAACTATGATTGGTGAGCCATATTTATCAGATAAAAGCCCTGTAAAGGGCTGTGTAATGCCCCAAATTAGGTTTTGTAGGGCAATGGCAAACGCAAAGGTTTCGACTGGCCATTGCATCTCTGCGCTTACAGGTTTTAAAAAAAGCCCAAAACCATGGCGAATGCCAAGAGAGAATAGAATAATTATAGAACCGCAGACGAGCGCAATGAGTGCTGCTCCCCACTTGGATGAGTATTCATTATTTGGTGTTGATAACTGACTAGGCGAGTTATTCACGGTCTTTACCTTTAAAATTCGTGTTGAAATAAGCCGTATTTATTTAGATTGGTCTTTAGAAATTTTGTTAAATTCACTGAGTTGGTTGAGGCGTTTTTCCGTTTCTTCATCCAAGATTTCACGGATTTGCTTTTGCGTTTCTTCCCAATAGGGAGTTGCGGTATCTATGGCTTTTTCTGCTTTCTTAGTCAGATGAATAACTTTTGATCTTTCATCTTTACCGCAGTTTAGAGTGACTAAGCCGTCTCTCTCTAATACTTTTAAATTACGTCCTAGAGTGCTTCTGTCCAGATTAACGATTGCTGCAAATTCACTAATGGTCGATGGGCCTGCAATTTTGAGCCGCCTCAATAGACGGAACATTGTTATTTTGAGCCCAGAAGGTTCTATGGCTCGATCATACAATTCGGTTAATGCGAGTGCTGCTTCACGCATAGATGTGCAAAGACATGGTTTTAGTGTCATAATGCAGGTATATACCCGCAATATAAATTGTCAAGTGCGAATGTATATAAAAAACAAGCCCCTCCTGATATCGATCAGTAAGAGGGGCTTGAGTTTAAAAATGAAATGTAGGAATAGAAGATTTTATTTTTAGGAGGGAGTATTACTTTCCTAAATCTTTTTGTATTGCATCTAAACCGGCTTGAAAGATGCCAGCAATGATCCCGGCAGCTTCTTCATCTGTTTTGCCTTTTGCATCAAAATGGGTTGACCAAGTCAATTTGGTTTTTTTGCCTTCTGGGGTGATAGAAAAGGTTGCTGCGTAATTGGTAACTGGGAGTGGGCTTTCTAAAATAGTGTAAGAATAGCTCGACTTTGTTCTGTTCGTGAATTTTTCAAAGACTTTTGCGCCATCACCAAGTGTTAGAGTACGAAATAAGTTATCGCCTTTTTTCATTTCTTGGCATTTGGCGACTGCTGGGTGCCAATTTGCAATGGCGCACCAACTACCAACTTTATTCCATGTTGTGGCTACATCAGCTCCTAAAATCACTTCTTTTTTTACTTCTACAGCTAAGGCGGCTGTGCTTGTAAGTGCGCAGAATGCGCCAATGAGTGCAGTTTTTGTTATAGTTTTCAACATTTCAACTCTCCCTTAAGTTTGAGTTGTCAGCATTAAGGTTTCATTGCTTAATAGCAATGTGCTTTCCATAAGAAATATGTAATGAAATGTAATAAATAATGACATATTTCTGAGAGAATCATAAATTCGTTTTAATATGTTGATTTAATTGTGAAGTTAGTCGACACATGCTGTTGAGGTTTGGATTTTGAGATGTTTGGAGAAGTTGGATGTATCATAAATTAAGGCAAATTGCTTTATTAGTGAGTGTGATATCACTTGTTTTAGAAGCGATGTTTAGCACTGCTGTTCTGGCTCGCGTGCCTGACTCAGAAGCAGACATTAAACTATCCTTTGCTCCTATTGTCAGGGATGCAGCGCCAGCTGTTGTGAATGTTTATGTGCGCCATAAAGCTGTAAAAAAACAATTTAACTCTCCTCTTTTAAGAGATCCTTTTTTTAGGCACTTTTTTGGAAATAAATTAAATCGCCAACGCCGAAACCGGATGAAAAATTCGCTTGGTTCGGGTGTTATTTTGCGCCCCAATGGAATTGTTGTGACCAATTATCATGTTATTAAGGGCGGTGAGAATGGTGAGATTAAAGTAGCGTTACAAGACAAGCGTGAATTTGTAGCACGCATAATTTTAAAAGATGAGGAGACTGACCTTGCTGTCTTGAAAATTGAGAATAAGCAAGGTGAAAAATTTCCGTTCTTAAGGTTTGAAGATTCTGATCAATTAGAGGTTGGAGATTTAGTGCTGGCCATAGGCAACCCTTTTGGAGTTGGGCAAACTGTGACCAGTGGCATTGTTTCAGCTTTGGCTCGTACACGTGTTGGGGCAGCTGATTTTCAATCTTTCATTCAGACAGATGCTGCGATTAACCCAGGTAACTCTGGTGGTGCTTTGGTCGATATGCATGGCCGGTTGATTGGTATTAATACTGCGATTTATTCAAAATCTGGAGGATCGAACGGTATTGGCTTTGCTATTCCCTCTAATATGGTGAAGTTGGTTGTTAATTCTGCTTTGAAAGGCAAGAAGGTTACACGTCCCTGGTTTGGTGCGAAGTTGCAAAGAGTGACACCTGACATCGCTCGCTCACTTGGGCTCGACCGACCTAGTGGTGCTTTGGTCACTCGGATTTATGAAGCTAGTCCCGCTCA
>CAXIDO010000074.1:0-8160 GCA_964022745.1 uncultured Methyloligella sp.
TTTTAAAAAAATTAAAAAACTATTCGAAACTTCAAGTTGTGAAGAATTCTTTAGTTTAACAGAAGTTGAAATTTGAACCGTTTGTTAAACAATAAAGAGCTATACTATTTGACGTTTAGCGAATGGATAAAGTCCTCGGGGATATTCAATGGCATTAAAAGTCGAGCTAAAACCAAATGAACGCCTGATTATTGGCGACGCTGTGATTACCAATGACGATAGTCGCACTCGTTTATATATCGAAGGTTCATCCCCGATTTTGCGTGAAAAGGATATTATCCGACCAAATGAAGCGGATACACCTTGCAAAAAGATATATGTGATTTTGCAACTTATGTATCTTTCAAAAACACCACGTGATCATCACGATAGTTATTTTGAAAGTGTAACCGAAGTACAAAATGCAGCCCCAAGCACAGCATCACACTTTGATGCAATAAACAGTGAAATCTTGGCTGATAATTATTACAAAGCTTTGAAAGAAGCTCAAAAATTAATCGCCTATGAAGAGGAATTAGTTTCAAATGCACAAAGCCCTGAATGCGTATGAGCAAAATGCCAAGGTCACTCAATCACCCCGTGAACTTGAAGCATCATTATTATTAAAAGCAGCTTCACAGCTACAATATATTGCTGACAATTGGCGTGAAAATTGGGGCAAAGAAAATAACGAGTTTTTAGCAGCTCTTTATTATAACCGCCGCCTTTGGAGTGTTCTATTGGGCTCTATTGCAGGCCAGGAAAATCCACTGCCAATCGAGATCAAAAACAACGTCGCCTCATTGGGCGCCTTCGTATTGCGGCATACAATTTCAGTGCAAGCTTACCCTTCACCAGAAAAACTCAAAGTTCTTGTGACTATAAACAAAGAGCTAGCCGCAGGCTTAAACGCCGCTCAAGCAAAATAAGCTTCGAAAAATTTTATATACCCAATTTAAAAAAGGCAGCCCTTGTTTATTGAGCTGCCTTTTTTATATCCATATATATATGGAAGACTATTCAGCAGCCTCAGCATAAAAAGCTGGAGTATCTTCACTTACTGTATCTTTGTCAGATAAAAAAGTGGCTTTTCCATTAGCATCAACCCATTGCAAGCGGCCATCATAATGGGTACCCATCTCAATACCTATACCTTGATGATAAATATCACCTTCAACAAATGCAGACGAATGCAACATCACACTCTCACCATGAATTGCACCTTCAACGCGGCCATGAACATTAACGGTTTCAGCCCTCACGTTGCCATTTACAGAGCCAGCTGTCTCAACAACCAAAGCCGAACAATGCAAATCACCCAGTACAGTTCCCTCTAGACGAATAACGCCTTGTGAGGTCACACTACCTTCAATAATAAGATCATTGCTAATCACTGTTTCAGTCGATTTTCTTTTTTGATCTAATACAACATCATCATCTTGATACTGCATCATTGATGCTCTTGGTTTTGCAGAAAGCGGTTCTTGCAAAACATGCTCTGCTGCTCTTTTTTTCAATTTTTCTGGAACTGGCAGTGGTTCATTCGATACATCAGCCAGCTCAGGATGCGTTGCAACCTCATCAATAATAGGTGCTCTTAATTCTTTTAAACGGTTATTAAAAAGTTCAGTATCAGGGGAAGGTTCTTTTTCAGTTTTACGCGTGAACATATTATTATTTTTCTCAAATTTTGTCTTCAGTTTGGCAAAAAACAAACCAAAGAAAGCTTCAAACTTAACTCTTAAAAACAGAGAAATTATAAATCTCTACAGAAAAAATAAGAGCATATTTAAACAATCTAAATTTTGTAAGTTCTCACCATACATAGTATATTTTTACAACATATTCACACCAATATTAATCGATAGTTAATGACAGAAAATTGATAAAAAAAAAGGCAACCAAAGAGTTTTGATTGCCTAAAAAAATGTCATACTAATGTACAAATTATTCTGCTGCTTGAGCATGTAGTTGGTTATCATTGCCAATTGGTTGACGAGTTTTGTTCGAAAGTTTTTCACCTTCCTCAGCACTATCAACCCATTTCAAACGGCCATCATAATGAGTTCCCATTTCAATACTGATACCCTGATGATAAATATCACCTTCAACAAAAGCTGAAGAGTGCAGCATTACATTAGCACCATGCACAGTACCACCAACACGGCCATGCACTTTCACTTCTTTAGCGGAAATATTTCCAGAGATAGAGCCATCATTTTCAACAACAAGTGAAGTACAATTCATGTCTCCTATGATTGTACCTTCAAGTCGTACAATCCCTTCAGAAGTAACATTACCATGAATAGTTAGATCATTACTGATAACAGTTTCACGAGAAGAACTTGTTTGCTTTGGAGCATCTTCAATTGGCTTTGCACGTGAAGATGTGTTGTCGTCATTATTTGATGATTTAGAATTTTCAGAATCTGAATTACGCGTAAACATGTATACTATCCTTTTTTGTGAATATGATGCACCTCAAAGAAACCTCAAGGTCTCATAAACACCAGCCCACAATACTACTTACATACCCTCACTCTGCTCACGAAAAATGGCGCGATTAAGACTAAAAAACTCGTATCCACAAAACGGATAAAAGAGCTGTTCACATCCCGCTAATCCTAACCAATGCGGATATCTGCCGGAGACTATACCACCTTCTAAGTCAAAAAGAAATATTTAAAAGCCCTGAAAACAAGCAAAAACAAGAAATAAACTTCAACATTATTTAACAAAAAATTAACCAGGCAGTATTGGCAAGTAATAAACAGACGTTAAAAAAATAGCAAAGAAAAAGCAATCACAACTCCGCAAAACACAAACGTAAAAAATTCTATACAGCAAAAAAGAACATAAAAATTGCGGAATTTAACTTCACATATACTAACCGAACCAAACAAAAGATAATTTCAACTAAAAACAGCAGAGTATCGCACCATTTTGACATTAAAAAAAACAAACGGGTGAGCATATAAAAAACACCTTTATGAAAAATGGGCCAGTGGATAGCCTTGTGGTTTATCCGTTTTTTCTAGACCAAAGCCTTCAGTTCCATGATAAACGAATAGAATATTCAATTTCTTACTAAGGAAATAAACAACTAAGGAAAAAGACATGGCATTCAGCTCACCAAAAAACACCACAATCGGCACACCTCTCTCAACAAGTGCAAAAAAAGTCATGTTACTTGGCTGTGGTGAGCTTGGAAAAGAAGTGATCATTTCTCTTCAAAGGTTTGGCTGTGAAGTCATCGGTGTTGATCGTTATGAAAACGCCCCAGGCCATCAAGTGGCTCATCGCTCTCACGTCATAGACATGACTGACGCGACAGCTCTTCGCAACTTAATTAAAAAAGAACAGCCAGATATCGTTGTCCCAGAAATTGAAGCAATCGCCACAGATGAATTGGCTAAAATAGAAGTTGAAAATTTAGCTGAAATTATCCCAACGGCAAGAGCAACTCAGCTCACAATGAACAGAGAAGGCATCCGCAAATTAGCAGCCGTGGAACTTGGTCTAAAAACATCCAAGTTTGAATTTGTTGAATCAGTCGACGACCTTAAAAGCGCAATTCAAAATACAACGGGCCTTCCTGCAATTGTCAAACCAGTCATGTCATCATCCGGCAAAGGCCAATCAGAAATCAAAACAGAGGCTGACATTGAAACCGCCTGGCATTATGCCATGAGCGGCGGCCGTGTTTCAGGCGGGCGCATCATCGTTGAAGAAAAAATCAACTTTGACTATGAAATCACCCTTCTCACAGTCAGGGCAATAGGCAGTAACGGTGAAATTGAAACTCATTTCTGCTCCCCAATTGGCCATATCCAAAAAGATGGAGACTACATCGAAAGCTGGCAACCTCAGGAGATGACACCAAAGGCCCTAGAAAACGCTCAGCACATTGCAAAAACCATCACAAGCAATTTAGGCGGACGCGGTATTTTCGGCGTAGAACTATTCGTAGCTGGTGATGAAGTCTGGTTCTCTGAAGTAAGCCCACGCCCACACGACACAGGCATGGCAACCATGGCCACCCAGCGCCAAACAGAATTTGATCTGCACGCAAGAGCCATTCTTGGCCTTCCCGTTAATACAGACCTCACAACACCAGGAGCCAGCGCAGTGATATATGGCGGCCTAGATGAAAAAGCCATTTGCTTTGAAAATGTTGATAAAGCGCTCCAAGTCGAAAATTCAGACGTACGTCTCTTTGGCAAACCAGAAAGTTTTGTAACCCGGCGCATGGGCGTCGCCACCGCATTTGCAGAAACAACTGAAGAAGCAAGAGAAAAAGCAAAACAAGCGGCTGGTTTAGTCAAACCAACCAGCTCAAATAAATAAAATTTTCTTTATCTAAATCTAGATTTAAATAGGCCCGAATGAACGCAACAACAAACATATCATTAGAAGAGTATGCACAGATGGAAGCCCGTATCGGCCGTTTAGCCGGTTTGGACTATGGCACAAAAACAATTGGTGTTTCCATATCAGATACCATGCAAACAATTTCTTCCGGGCTAGAAACCATAAAACGCACGAAATTCAAAAATGATGCAGCCCGGCTTCTTGAAATTATTGAAGAACATGAGGTCAAAGCTTTTGTTATCGGCCTTCCTTTAAACATGGACGGCACAGAAGGTCCCCGTGTTCAATCAACCAAGGCCTTTGCAAGGAACTTAGCAAACATAACACCTCTTCCCCTAATCTTTTGGGATGAGCGCATGTCAACGCAAGCAGCAGAACGTGCTTTGCTAGAAGCAGATAGTAGCCGAAAGCGCCGCAAAGAAGTCATAGATAAAATGGCCGCAACTTATATCTTACAAGGAGCATTAGACCGCCTCGCGGCCCTATAAGGTAAACCTCATGAGCGCATTTTCTTATTTAGACATTTTTGCTTTTATTTTTTTCTTAATGGCAATCTCAGGCTATAGCTGGCTCACACAATATAGCCCCCTATCAAAAAGCAATATTTCTAAAAATGTTCAGGACGAAAGAATAGCCTGGATGAATGCCATGATCGATCGTGAAAATAGAATGGTCGACATGCTCATTCTAACCAATCTCTCCCACGGCAATGCCTTCTTTGCCTCAACAGCCATCGTTATCGCCGGCGCCTTTGCAACAGTACTTGGCAGCGCTACCAATCTGGGAACAGACACTCAATTTAATACTGTTTTAGCAAACATCCCCTTCAGCACGCCAACTGAGCCCTACGTCTTTAATGCAAAGGTGCTGTTTATCATGGTCATCTTTCTAACAGCATTTTTCAAATTTGCCTGGGCCTTTCGTCTAACACACTATGCCTCCATCATGATTGGCGCTACGCCTGTAAAAACAGATGAGAACAGGGAAGAATGTGAAGAACAAGCCAGTCGCGTCGCTAACCTTTCCGGTTTGGCCGGATACCATTCAAATGGTGGGTTGCACACTTATTACTACGGCATCGCCGCCTGTGGCTGGTTTTTTAACCCAATTATATTCATCTTAGCCACCACGCTCATTGTCACTGTCCTCTATAGACGCGAATATAAATCCAAAGGCCATGCAATTTTAAACAAGTCGAATAAGTAACCATATCAATTATTCTAATCTAAAAGACAAATTCATCACTTGAGCTTTTCAGCAAAACCACATATAGAATAAACTTTAATGAGCACAAAAAACACACAAGAAAAGATTGCCTTTCCGCATCGCCATTTGCTATCTGCCGATGAGCTGAAAGCGGAAGAAATCACCTATCTCCTCGACCTCGCAGATGGCTTTGCTAAACTCAACCGACAGGTTGCTAAAAAGCAAGACCTCCTACGCGGGCGCACTCAAATCAATTTATTCTTTGAAAGTTCAACAAGAACACAAAGTTCTTTCGAGCTGGCTGGCAAACGCCTTGGCGCAGACGTCATGAACATGTCGGTTAAATCATCTTCGATTAGTAAAGGTGAAACCCTCATCGACACGGCTATGACGCTAAATGCAATGCGCCCGGATATTCTGGTTGTTCGTCATAATTGCGCTGGTGCTGTAGAACTTCTCAGTCAAAAAGTTGACTGCTCTGTGATTAACGCAGGCGACGGGAGCCATCAACACCCAACACAAGCCCTGCTAGACGCCCTAACCATCAGGCGAAACAAAGGTAAAATCGCTCGTTTAACCATTGCCATTTGCGGAGATATTCAACATTCACGTGTTGCAAGATCAAATATCAGCCTTCTTAATACACTCGGCGCCCGTGTCCGCATCGTCGCCCCATCAACGCTTCTGCCATCCAACGCAGATAGATTGGGCGTTGAAGTTTACAACACAATGGAAGAAGGTCTGAAAGATGCAGACATCGTCATGATGCTTCGCTTACAGAGAGAGCGCATGTCAGGCTCCTACATTCCTTCGCCGCGAGAGTACTTCCACTTCTTCGGTCTTGATCATGAAAAAATGAACTATGCAAAACCTGACGCTCTTATTATGCACCCGGGGCCAATGAACCGCGGCGTCGAAATTGACGCAACCTTAGCTGACGATCAACGCAGTGTAATCAGAGAGCAAGTTGAAATGGGCGTTGCCACCCGCATGGCCATTTTAGAAGCCCTTTCTCATCACTTACCGACTTCCTGCGAGCAAACTCAATGAGCCAGAATAATTCTACATCCAACAATAATGAGCCACTAGCAAGCAACCAAGAGCCAACCGCTCTCATTCATGCTCGTATCATTGACCCGGAAAGCGGGCGAGATGAAATGGGCGGTCTCCTTATTGAAGATGGCATAATAACCGATGTCGGCCCTCACCTTTCTAAAAATGCACCAAATGGAGCAAAAGTAGTTGACTGCGCTGGTCACGTATTATGCCCTGGCCTCATTGACATGCTTGTCTTCACAGGCGAGCCAGGCGAAGAACACAGAGAAACTCTCGCCTCTGCAAGTAAAGCAGCTGCAGCCGGTGGTGTAACCACAATGGTCTGCATGCCAAACACAGACCCAGTCATAGATGAAGTAGCGTTAGTAGACTTCCTACAACGCCGCGCTAGAGATACAGCTATTGTTCGTGTCAACGTTATGGCTGCAATGACCAAAGGTCTAAGAGGCGATGAAATGACAGAAATTGGCCTCCTGTTAGATGCCGGTGCCATTGCTTTTACAAACGGTAAAAACAGCGTCACAAACGCACAAGTCATGCGCCGCATTCTCTCTTATAGTAATGACTTTGATGCCCTCATTGTCCACTACACAGAAGATCCGGACTTGCGCGGCGATGGCGTCATGAACGAAGGTGAAGTCTCAAGCCGTCTCGGCCTTCCAGGCATCTCAACATTGGCCGAAACCATTATGTTAGAGCGAGATATGCGCTTAGCTGCCGACACAGGCGCGCGCTATCACAATGCAACAATCTCATGTGCGGATAGTTTAGATATTATCAAGCGCGCAAAATCAAAAGGACTAAAGGTCTCATCTGGTGTATCCATCACTCACCTGACCTTGAACGAAAATGACATCGGCCCGTATAGAACCTTCTGTAAAGTCCGTCCACCATTACGCAAAGAAGAAGACCGCATGGCCATGGTTGAAGGCCTGAAAAACGGCGAGATAGATGTCATCGTCTCAGCCCACGACCCAAAAGACGCGGAAGTAAAACGCCAACCATTCGCTGAAGCTGCTTACGGTGCAGTGGGCGTGGAAACACTACTACCGGCAGCCCTTCGTCTCTATCATAATCAAGAAATTGATCTGACCACCTTGCTCGCCGCAATGACCATAAACCCAGCCAAAATCTTAGGGCTAGATAATGGCCGCATCAAAGTCGGCGCACCAGCAGACTTAACATTGTTCGACCTAAACACTCCCTGGATCATCGACAGAGACTTACTGCAATCACGCTCAAAAAACAGCGCCTTTGATGAATCAAAAGTAGAAGGTCGAGTTCTAAAGACCTTTGTGAACGGTAAAAAAGTTTATGAATTTGGCAAAACAGGGCCGACTTTCATTTCATGAAAGAAAACCTCAAATCTCTTAGCCACAAGCTGTTACAAAAGCAAAATTCAAAAAACAATTATTTTTTGATGGCTCTGAATTGATACATAGCAGCAAAGGTCGCTGGGTTCTCTTCTTCAAATTCGGCCCAGTTTTTTAAATCTCTGGCATCAGTATCTTCCGGGAATTTATCCTTATACGCCTGGTGAACAGCAGA
>CAXIDO010000075.1:0-8065 GCA_964022745.1 uncultured Methyloligella sp.
CTTCCTGGCAATTGATGCGCCTTTTTTTGCGTTTCTATTTGGCGCCCTCTTAACCGGTGTATTAATCGGTGGGTTTGCAGCTTGGTCAGGTCAGGGAAAATGGCGCAATGCTGCTAAATTGCGCAGCCATGAAGCTCAAGAGTGGCGCAAAGAAGCTGAACGGCTGAGCCGAGAGCTTGCGACGAATGCGCCATCGGCTTTACCTGCTCCTAAATAGAAGTTAGCTTCTTTCTTAGTTGCGCTTCAGTTGTCTTTTCTTTGCTTCAGATGCCCACATAGCATCCGCATTTTTGCTTCAGATGCCCACATGGTATCCGCATCTTTACTTCAGATGCTCCACATAGCATCCGCAAAAGCAACCGTCGCGGCAACTGCTTACTTAGTGGCGCTTCAGTTGCCCACCAGCAACAGCGCTTTTTAATTAAAACCCAGCAACCAATTCGGTCAATGCACGGCTTGAGGACATTCTTTTGCAAGTTAAAATTTGTGGAATTAAAGACAAAGATATTTTAAGCGCTGCTATTAAGGCTGGCGCTGATTTTGTTGGTCTAGTGTTTTTTCCAAAAAGCCCTCGGCATGTTAGCATTCCTCAAGCTAAAGAGCTGGCTGAGTTTGCTCGGCAAAACTCTGGCGAATTCCCCACCAAGGTAGTTGCTCTCGTTGTGAATGCGACAAATGAAGAGCTTGAGACTATCATAAAAGAGGTTAAGCCTGATTACCTACAACTTCACGGCTCTGAGACGGTAGAGCGCGTTCAAGAAATTTTTAAACTTTTCCAGACACCTCTTATTAAAGCCATAGGGGTTTCTAATTCTGATGACGCAGCATTTGCTGATCATTATACAGAAGCTGAAATTATACTCTTTGATGCGAAAGCAGACCCGAAACTTACCCCTTTGCCTGGTGGAAATGGAATTCCATTTGACTGGACCGCTTTAAAGGGCCAAAAAGAAACTCGAAATTTTATGTTATCTGGTGGGTTAACCCCTCAGAATGTTACAGAGGCGATCCATTTAACCGGGGCGTCTATCATTGACGTTTCATCTGGTGTTGAGGCATCTCCTGGTGTTAAAGATAAAGCGTTAATTGAAGCTTTTATTCAGGTAGCTAAACCGGACAGAAATTAGACGGTTTCGTGATTAGAGCTACGTAATGTGTGGCTTGGTATAAAATAAATTATAAGAAGGATTTCAGTCCTATGACGCAAGTAGATAATATAGCAAACAGTTTGATGAATGGTCCTGATGACAAGGGACATTTCGGACTTTTTGGTGGTCGCTTCGTGGCTGAGACCTTGATGCCGCTTATTCTTGACCTTGAGAAATCTTACGATGAAGCAAAAGCTGACCCAGAGTTTCAAAAAGAACTAGACTATCTTTTGAAATATTATGCCGGACGTCCCAGTGTGCTTTATCATGCGGAACGCTTAACCGAGCATTTGGGCGGCGCGAAGATTTATTTCAAGCGTGATGAATTAAACCATACGGGCTCTCACAAGATTAATAATTGCCTTGGCCAAATTTTACTCGCCAAACGCATGGGCAAAACACGAATTATTGCCGAAACTGGTGCTGGCCAACATGGTGTGGCTGTTGCCACCGTTGCCGCTCGTTTTAATCTGCCTTGCACGGTCTTTATGGGCGCAATGGACGTTGAGCGGCAGAGCCCGAATGTATTCCGGATGAAAATGCTTGGCGCCGAAATTCGCCCTGTTACCGCTGGTCGCGGCACTTTAAAAGATGCGATGAATGAAGCCCTGCGCGATTGGGTAACGAATGTGGATGATACATTCTACATTATTGGAACAGCTGCTGGTCCGCACCCTTACCCTCAGTTAGTTCGTGACTTTCAATCAGTTATTGGCCGCGAGGTTCGTGAGCAGATGATGGAAGCTGAAGGCCGTTTGCCGGATAGCCTTGTGGCTTGCATCGGTGGTGGCTCAAATGCGATTGGTCTTTTCCACCCCTTCCTTGACGACAAGGATATAGATATTTACGGCGTTGAAGCGGCTGGACGCGGACTTGATGGGCCTGACCATGCGGCTTCGCTTAATGGTGGTCAACCTGGCGTTTTGCATGGTAACCGAACTTATTTATTGCAAGATGATGATGGACAAATTTTAGAAGGGCACTCGATTTCAGCTGGACTGGATTATCCTGGTATTGGGCCAGAACATTCATGGCTAAAAGATATTGGCCGGGTTAATTATGTATCAGCAACTGACAAAGAAGCTCTCGATGGTTTTCAGATGTGTTCAAAATATGAGGGTATTATCCCAGCGCTTGAGCCCTCACATGCCCTTGGCTTTGTGAAAAAACTAGCACCAACCTTGCCAAAGGATCATTTGCTTGTGATGAACCTTTGTGGCCGGGGTGATAAGGATGTGTTTGCAGTTGCTGAACATTTGGGCATGAATATTTAAGGGTGAGACAATAAATTATGACAATAAAAACACGTATTGATGCCCGGTTTGAGCAGTTAAAGACAGAAAATCGTGGTGCTTTAATTACTTTCGTAACGGCAGGTGACCCAACATATGACGTCTCATTAGAGATCTTAAAATCATTACCCGAAGCTGGTGCTGATATAATTGAATTGGGCATGCCGTTTTCGGACCCGATGGCTGATGGACCTGCCATTCAACTGGCGTCTGAGCGGGCTTTGGCTAATGGTCAAAACATGATCAAAACCCTAGAGATGGTGCGAGAGTTTCGCAAAACAGAGCCAAATACCCCTCTAGTGTTAATGGGCTATTTCAACCCTATATATCATTATGGTGCTGAGAAATTTGTTAGCGATGCCAAAGAAGCAGGTGTTGATGGTTTGATTGTGGTTGATGTCCCGCCAGAGGCTGATGATGAACTTTGTATACCGGCGATGAAAGTCGGACTTAACTTTATTCGTCTCGCAACCCCTACTACAGATGATGAACGCTTACCGATGGTGTTACAAAACACCAGCGGGTTTCTCTACTATGTCTCTGTGACGGGAATTACTGGTGTGAATGCGCCTGATATTTCGGATGTGTTGAAAAACGTTGCACGGATACAGGGCCAAACGGACTTGCCGATCGCGGTTGGATTTGGTGTTAAATCAGCTGAACAAGTTCGCGAGATCACCGCTGGTGCTGCTGGTGCTGTGGTTGGTTCTGCGATTGTACGGGAAATTGAAGCTAATTTAAACGAAGATGGCAGCCCTCAAGAGGGACTTGCTATGCGTGTTAAAACTCTTATATCTGAATTAGCTCAAGGTGTTCGCGCTTAATCTCAATGCTTTCGCTTGCAGATTCATGAAATTACACACACGATTTAATGCAATTTTTTGTAATTTTAGGGCATTTTTGCTAAGATTTTGGGAGAAAGCCCCTTAGAAGATACCTGCTTGTATGCATAAAAATTATTGTTTGAAGATGTGCTCTTTTTTCTGTAGTTTGCCTAGAATTATATGAGAAGCCTCAATAGGCATTCTATGTGAAGCCTCAATAGGCTATGATTTTTAAAGATTTAGAACTTTAACCAAAATTAAAGTTAGTTCCGCAAAACCGGCATTGTTTTTCGTTTTTAATGATGTTTCGCGGGTAAATGGTGTATTTTAGAGCACAGAATAAGCTCAGCTTCTCCCAAGAATGGGATTGTTTTAGAAAGGCGTAAGTGACGTGAACTGGATTAACAATGTTGTTCGTCCCAAAATTCAGGATATTCTCTCAAAACGAGAAATGCCTGATAATCTTTGGGTTAAGTGCCCGGAGAGCGGACAGATGGTCTTCCACAAAGATTTGGAGGCCAACCAGTTTGTTGTACCCGTTTCTGATTATCACATGCGCATGTCTGCGCCTGATCGCCTGAAAGACACTTTTGATGATGGCGAATATGAAGAAATTGAATTTGCCGAAGTTGCACATGACCCGTTAAAATTTCGCGATGAAAAGAAATATGTCGACCGTTTAAAGGACGCCAAAGCTAAAACCGATCTTAAAGATGCAGTGCTTGCTGGTCTTGGTAAAATTCACGGTATGGATGCTGTGGTCGCATGCCAGGATTTTAATTTCCTTGGTGGTTCACTTGGAATGGCAGCTGGTGAAGCCATTGTTACTGCTATGCTGAAAGCGGTTGAGCTTGAAGTTCCGTTCATCATGTATGCAGCTTCTGGCGGTGCACGTATGCAAGAAGGTATTTTATCTTTAATGCAAATGCCGCGCACAACTGTAGCGGTGCAACGACTGCGCGAGGCTAAACTTCCTTACATCGTTGTATTTACGAACCCTACTACGGGCGGTGTTACAGCATCATATGCTATGCTTGGAGATGTGCATATTGCTGAGCCTGGCGCTCTTATTTGTTTTGCTGGCCCGCGTGTTATTAAACAAACCATTCGCGAACAATTGCCAGAAGGCTTCCAGCGCGCTGAATACCTGCTTGAGCATGGTATGGTTGATATGGTTGTTCATCGTCATCAAATGAAAGATCAACTTTCTTCTCTTTGTCATATTCTAATGAGAGAGCCTGTTCCGGTTACTGACACTGCACATGCTGGTGTTGAGGGGCACACAAACGGTTCTTCTATTGGCGAAACACTTGTTTCTTCTGATGATGGTGACGCGGAGATTATTTCAGTTCAATCTGATGAACCTGCTGTTGATGCTGACCTTGAAAGTGGTGATGAGGCTCCTTTAGAGCAACCTGATGTTCCACATGATGAGGCTCAGGCAAAAGAGAAGCAGGATAAACCTGCTTCTTAACGCCAAGCTTTATTTTACTCTTAAATTTTTACTGGTAAATTTTATGATCCGGTTGATGATCAGTCAAAAGCGCAACAGGCCCCAATGAAACGTTCAGAAACTTTGCTTCAAGAGATGCACAAGCTGCACCCTAAGTTGATTGATCTTTCACTTGATCGCATTCACAACTTGCTTGAAAAACTTGGCAACCCTCATGAAAACTTACCACCTGTTATTCATATTGCCGGGACAAATGGCAAAGGATCTGTGCTGGCTTTTTTAACGGCCATTTTAGAAGCGCATGGAGACAAGGTTCAGCGCTTTTCTTCTCCGCATCTGGTTTCTTTTCATGAACGGATTAACCTTCCCCTTGAAAAAGACAATCAATTTAAGACATCTCCTATTCCTGAGGACCAACTGGTTGATGTGCTTCAGCGCACGAAAGATGTAAATGGCGAAGACCCGATTACATTTTTTGAAATTACAACGGCTGCAGCCTTTCTTGCCTTTTCAGAAACTAAGGCTGATTGGTGTTTGTTAGAGACGGGCCTTGGTGGAAGGTTAGATTCAACGAATGTCATTGCGTCTCCTGCAGCGACAATCCTTTCCCCTATTTCAATTGATCATACAAAATTCCTTGGTGAGAGTATTCGTGAAATAGCACGAGAAAAAATCGGCATTTTAAAACCTAACTCTCCTGTTTTTGTTGGCCTTCAAGAACCGGAATCCCTGGAATTGATCGAGCAACGCGCCGCTGAAATTTCGGCTCCGTCTTACATACGCGGGCAGGATTATGACGTTTATGCCCAGCGCGGCCGTTTGGTTTATTCATCACCTGATGCGTTGTTTGACCTGCCTTTACCTCGGAATATGCTTGGTCGTCATCAAATTGAAAATGCTGGTCTGGCTCTTTGTGTCGCTCAGCATTTATTAAAAGAACGGCTTAACCCGGATGCTCTTGCTACTGCAATGAAAACCGCTCATTGGCCAGCGCGTATGCAAAGATTACAGGCCGAAGATTACTCTCCGCATTTGCGACAAGAAGATGAGCTTTGGCTTGATGGCGGACACAACCCCGCAGCGGCGTTGGTGCTGGCTGATATTTTGGGTGATTTAGAAGAGCGCGTTTCGCGTCCTCTTCACATCATTATCGGAATGATGGACGGGAAAGATGTTCGTGGGTTTTTAAAGGAATTTCTTGGACTTGCTTCGCAAGTTATTGCTGTTCCTATTCCGGGTGAAGAAAATGCAATGAACCCTGACAGACTAGCAGACCTTGCCTGTGAGATGGGGTTTGAATCTGAAAGTGCTGCGACCCTTGATGACGCTTTACAAATTAGCGCTGAAGGACGTCATGAAGGTGTGCGCGTTTTAATATGCGGCTCACTTTATTTGGCTGGTTATGTTTTGAGTTTGCAAGAAACCAGCTAGCTGACCAGTCAGTTTTCCTTGTTTGTTCTATGGCCTTCTCAGATATGCATCACTTATTTCTACTAACACCCAGCAAATGGGACGGGTTCTTCAAGGATATAATTTTCTTCTATCTCTGCTACGCTATATCCTGCAACAGCCTGGTGTGTTGGTTCAATTTTCGTTTTGACAAGCGATTTATCGCACAAAACTACTTTAGGAAAGTCATTTGTTTTTTCTATTTCTAAAGTGTAACTTCGGCTTCGTTTAAACCTTTTTCCCTGACGATAGAACTCTTCCACCATTGGCGCCTGACAGCAGCCACCATTCCAAATTTGTATGATGTTTACAATCTTTCCAACCTTATTGAATAGATAGATTGTCTCAAAACTGCTGTTCGTATCTTCTCCCATAAAGGAGATCATTATTTTTGAATGTTTAGCGGAAGTAGCTGCCTTCAATGACATCGGAGAAATCATTAGAAAAAACAGCAGCAAAAACAAGGCAGGTAAGGCCAGAAAACTACCCCAGAGAATAGAATGAATTCTGCGTTTAATCATTTTTGCAACTCACTTCACCAAAAATCAGTGCTCTATTTTGTCAAATTACTTTTATCAATATTTAAAAATCTATTGCAATAGACTTGTAATACTCCCTTCAAATGATTTTCATTATTCAAAGGGAGTGTTTATAAAGTTTTTTACTGCACCTCAGATGCCCTCCTACAACCTGTACTACGGCCCCATCTTTGGCGCTTTTGCTTCCATTTTATATGGCTTTTGCAGCGCTTTAATGCTCTGGCACAAGCTACACTACCTCTTCTGTGTTCTGCATGTGTCGTTATAACCCTATTTTTAGTATCCACGGCCTTATATGCGCAATATACTGCTGAGGCTGGTGTTGTAGCAGTCGAAAGAATAACTGCTCCTAAAAAAATTGCCGTTGATAATGTTTGAACCTGTTTCATAATACTTCCTTTTAGATAATTCACACTAGGGGCTTTATCCCCCCCTTGAAAGATCTGTCGCACTGGCACACATAAAGGTTCATAATTTTTGCATCTTTAATTTTTAAAGTTTGATTTAGCTGTTTCATGCCAAAAGTCATCGTCCTTATTATGTTGTTAGCGCCTCAATGCACTTTTGAAGTTCCTGTTCCAAATTATCACCTCCGTATATCTCACCATGACTGGGAACAAGCACATAATGTAAGAATAAAGTATATACCTTGCTTTAAACTTCATACAAACACTCAATAAATTACATATGTTGTTAAACCCTCAAGTAAAAATGAAACTTTATTGCAGCCTTATTACATTGGCTTTTGTTTTTCCGCCTTAAGATATGCTTCTGACACAATGGATCAAGATTTCTTTGAAAGGAGCAAGTATGACTGATACAGCAAATAAAAAGGGTACCAGTGGAGTGGCTATTACCAGGCGCGAAGGAGTTTTTGCCATGGGGGCAGCGGCTGCTTTGAGCATGCTCGGTTCCGGGTCTGCTGTGGCAAAAAAAGTTGCTGGAGAATTTGATCAGTCGAACATAAAATGGAATAGCTTGGAAGGTATTGAAAATATTTGGTACCACATAGTTAGAGTTGACCCTCAAGCTAAAGTGGTCGATATAATCTTCAAGTTTGCAGCAAACAAGAAAGTCGTGCTGCACCGACACCACGCAGATTATAGTACGTTCATCATACAAGGTGAGTTACGGCTTTATGATAAAGATGGTGCTCTCAAAGAAATTCGTCCAACGGGAAGTTATGTCCAGAAGAAAGCTGGAGGACCTCCGCATGATGAAGGTGGAGGAGATGTGGATTGCATTGCCTGGTTCAGTAATTGGGGTACCGATGGCGTTATTTATGAAGTTCTGGATGCTGAATTGAAAACCGCAGCTACTCTAGGCCTAAAGGATTTTAAAGCTTTGTTTGAAGCTCAAG
>CAXIDO010000076.1:0-8049 GCA_964022745.1 uncultured Methyloligella sp.
AAAGTAGAGGCGCTGCAAGGGACCATTGAAGAAGCGGATAATCTCATCAAAACATTCAATGCGCTTTTAAAAATCGCTCGGTTGGAAGCAGGGGCAGATAACGAACAAAAAGATATTGTTGATTTAAGCCAGGTCATGGAAGAAGTCGCCGAGCTTTATGAACCGGTAATTGATGATGAAGGTATGGAATTAAAACTCTCAATTTCAGAAAATTTATCAATTCTGGCAGATAGACAACTCATTTCCCAAGCAATAACGAATGTGATCGATAATGCCCTGAAATACGGTCGAGGAGATGCAAAAAATACAAATCACAAAACCATAATCGAACTTATGGTAAGGCAAAACAATCAATATGTAGAAATTCATATTGCAGATAATGGGGAAGGTATATCTGAGGAAAATAAAAAAAGAGTTTTTCGCAGATTTGTTCGCCTGGAAGAAAGTCGCTCAAAACCAGGCAGTGGCCTGGGTCTGTCAATGGTCGGTGCGGTCATTAATGCCTATAAAGGGGCCATACGTTTGGAAGATAACGAGCCTGGTCTTCGAATAATCATGAGATTTCCAATCCACCCAGTTCCACAATTGGCGTTAGCTTAAAAGGTCTATGATAATTATTCCCAAATCATAAAAAGCACAATAAACTGAATAGAACATTTCACGTTAAATTTGGTGCAGATATATATATGAATAATTTAAGTCAGAGAATTAACACAGTACCTGTTCCTCATAATGCAGAGTTAGCAGAAAGTTGCCTGGGCGATCTCAAGACTGACCTTGCAGAAAAAGAGTGGGCCAATGAATTCCTTTTAGGTTTGGAAAACTCATCCCAGTTGAAAGCACTCCTTTTAGGTGTGTTTGGAAACTCTCCTTATTTAACCTCGCTCATAAAACGGCGCCCTGAAGATCTAATCGAGGCTTTATACAATCCTCCTGAAACTAGAATGAGTGAATTAGGAGCAGAGTTAAAAGAAAATATGAAAAGCGCTTCATCCATGGATGAAGCAATGAGGCGCTTAAGGAGCTATAAAAAGAAAGCCGCTCTATTTACGGCATTAACTGATTTATCAAACTGTTGGGATGTTCCAAAAGTCATTGAAGCCATCACAATAAGCGCTGATACAGCACTTGAACAAACAACTGAATTCCTATTCAGACAGGCTATGTTTAAGGGAGATGTCCTTCCTAAAAATCAAGATAAACCCGCTGAAGACAGTGGTTACATCATCCTTGCAATGGGCAAGCAAGGAGCGTTTGAATTAAACTATTCAAGTGATGTTGATCTCATCGTGTTTTATGATTTAGAGCGAAAGACATTAAAAGAAGGAGTTGAGCCAAGCACCTTCTTTGTAAAATTGACAAGAAATATGGTCAAGATGATGCAAGAGTTAACCGCAGATGGCTATGTTTACCGCGTTGATTTACGCCTAAGACCAGACCCCGGCGCCACTCAAATTGCTCTCTCTACTGATGCGGCCTATTCATATTATGAAAGCTTTGGTCAAAATTGGGAACGTGCAGCAATGATTAAAGCTCGCCCTGTCGCGGGCGATATTGAGGCCGGAGAGCAATTGCTTAAAGGACTAGCCCCCTTTGTTTGGCGTAAATATCTGGACTTTGCCGCTATTGACGATATTCACGCGATGAAGAGACAGGTCAATGCAGTGAAAGGTCATAGCACTATAGCAATCGCTGGACACAATATTAAATTGGGTCGAGGTGGTATTCGAGAAATAGAGTTCTTCACACAGACGCAACAACTCATTGCAGGAGGACGCCAAGCACATTTAAGAACTACAAAAACTTTAGAAACTTTAAAAGGACTAACTGAAGAGCAATGGATAGCTCCAAAAGCACGTGATGAATTGACAATTGCCTATAATTTTCTTCGTCTTGTTGAACACCGCATACAGATGGTCAATGATGAGCAAACTCATACCCTTCCCAAATCAGAGGAAGGCATGACAAGAATAGCCAATTTTTCAGGCTTTCAAACTCTGGAAGAATTTTCAAAAAGATTACGTCATGAACTAGAAACTGTTCAACATCATTATGCAGAACTATTTGAAGATGATAAGTCACTGGCAAGTGAATGTGGTAATTTGGTTTTTGTAGGCGATGATATTGACCCAAACACAAGGGAAACTGTCGAAAAATTAGGGTTTAAAGATCCTGTAAAAGCTATCGAAACAGTAAAAGCCTGGCACTACGGTAGGTACGCCTCAACTCGAAGTGAAAGAGCTAGAGAGCGCTTAACTGAATTCCAACCTAAACTTCTTGAAGCTCTATCAAATACAGAACAACCAGATGCCGCCCTCTCTGTCTTTGATAAATTTTTAGGTGAGTTACCAGCTGGCGTTCAGCTGTTCTCACTTCTTTCCTCAAATCCAAAATTATTAAACTTAATTGCAGAGATCATGGGAACAGCACCAGGGCTTGCTCGAGTATTATCTCGGCGATCAAAAATATTAGATGCAGTGCTAGCACCAGAATTTTTCGGAGATCTACCAGATCATGATGTATTAAGTGCAATCATCGAAGACAAATTCTCAAGTTGTAATGATTACCAAGATACACTGGACCTGGCACGGGTCATTGGTCAGGAACAATCTTTTTTAATTGGTGTCCGGTTACTCTCTGGAATAATAAGTTCAGATGTTGCGGCATTTGCTTATTCGCGACTGGCTGAAACTATAATTCAAAAGTTACTTGAAAAAGTAGAAGAAGAAATGAGTCATATTCACGGAGTTTTTGAAGGAGCTTCCGTGACTGTTCTAGCAATGGGAAAGCTTGGCGGTTATGAAATGACAGCAAGTTCAGACCTGGACCTCATTTTAATTTATGATTTTAATCAAGATCAAGTTCAGTCAGATGGCAAGAAACCTCTCTCACCAACTCAATATTATTCTCGCATCACACAAAGACTAATTTCAGCTCTTTCAGCACCAACCGCAGAAGGCGAGCTTTATGAAGTTGATATGAGATTAAGACCATCAGGTAGGTCTGGACCTGTCGCCACTCAGTTAAATAGTTTCATAGATTATCAAAAAAACAAAGCCTGGGTGTGGGAGCATTTAGCCTTAACAAGGGCTAGATGTTTAACTGGCTCACGAGCCTTGAAAGAAAAGCTGAATAAGACAATCAAAGGTGTCATATCAAAAGAACGTGAAAAAGATACATTGATCGCGGAAGTTAGAGATATGAGGGAAAGGATTGCAAAGGAAAAAGGATCTGAAAATATATGGGATATTAAGCAAGTAAGAGGTGGCCAGGTTGATATTGAATTTATCTGCCAATTTCTCCAATTAAAGTTTTCACACATCCATCCAGATATTATAAACACAAATACTGTGAGCAGTCTGGAGAAAATCGCGGAAAGCAATCTCCTAGATGGGCAGGACGGAAACCTGCTAGTAGAAGCATCCCATCTATATAATGACCTCATCCAAATAATACGTTTATGCACTGAAAAAGGCTTTATTCCTGAAACAGCGAGTATGGGACTAAAATTAAGGTTAGCAAAAACGGCTAACTTAGAAACATATGATGAGTTAGTAGAAAAACTCAAAAACTCCCAAAATCAAGTGAAATTAATTTTCGATAAAATATTTAACTAATTTTTGCAAAAAGTGCGACGGCATTTAATCTTTCCATTCGTATTATAAATATCAAAAGATAAACAATACGGATTTTAAAAACGAGGAAGTGTAAATGTCAAAAAAATTAGCTCTAGGAGCAGGTATTGCGGTGTTAGTTATTTCTATGAGTGGTGTCGCGATTGCTAAAAAACATGGCAAACATTGTTATCACGGCGGCGGGCATCACCCCCATCATTCTATGAAAAAGCACGGTATGAATATTATGCGCCATGCTGACGCGGATAAAGATGGTAACATCACAAAAGCTGAATTGCTGAGTGCTCATGAGAAAAAATTTAAAGATTTCGACCTGAACGCCGACGGCAATGTGACAGCTGAAGAAGTACAGAAAAAGCTATCAAGTCACTATGAAAAAATAGCAAAGAGAATAACGCGTAAATTCGATGCAAACCGTGATGGCAAAGTAACGACTGAAGAATTCTCAAAACACGCAGAGAAAAAATTATATATGCTTGACCTCAACGATGATGGTGTCATTAGCAAAGATGAGCGTCCACGTAAGCGGATGGGCTGGAAACGTCATCACCGTTCTCACCATGGAAAAGGGAACAGAGATCATCACCGCGGCTCACATATGGAAAATGGGAACGATAAAAAAACTGAAACACAGAAATAATCCATGAATAATAAATAGAGCGTTCCACACAATATTGGAACGCTCTAAATGGAGAGCGCTCTCTGTTAACTCAGCTGAAAAGTTACGATATGCAAAGTGGTATTATTGAAACCGAGCAAGACCTGATCATTCACGCTCAAAAGGGTGATCAAAAAGCATTTAAAGAACTTGTGCATCAGCACTTGCCAAACGTGCTCGCTCTTGGGTTTAGAATGCTGAATAATGCAAGTGAGGCTGAAGACATGGCCCAGGATGTAATGCTCAGTCTATGGCAAAATATTAGCAAATACGATGCCGGCAAAGCCAAATTTTCAACATGGCTTTATAGAATAACGGCAAACCGTTGTCTCGATCGCATAAGAAAAAAGACACCAGAACAATTACCGGAAGATTATGATCCAGTCATAGAAGCTGAACAGCTAGATAACCTTTATAACAAGCAGTTATCCAAACAAATGGAGACAACATTGCAAACACTACCAGAGCGGCAGTATCTCGCATTGGTTTTGTTTCATTATCAAGGTCATCGAATGACTGAAGTCGCTGAAATAATGGAATGTTCAAGTGAAGCAGTTGAAAGTCTATTAGCAAGAGCCAGGCGAACATTAAAACAAAAACTAGGTCCACTCTGGCAAGAATTTAAAAACAATAGCTCACCTAATCAACAAGAACAAAATCGGATGGAAGTGCTATGACAAATAATTTGGATCATTTAACAATGAATGAAAAAAAATTAGAACAATTGCTCGATGTTTACGGAGCTGATTTATCTAAAATGCCGGATCCCTTTGCTAAGGAGATCAAAGAATTTCTTCAGAAAATACAAGAAGGCGCAAATCAAGGTTTCGATGGAGAGAAAGAGTCTTCAGCTAATCAGGCCTCCACACAGAAAGAAAAAATTTCCGAGTTGATCGAGAAAGCCGAGTTACTTGATCAAGCCCTGGATCACCAGAAACAGTTGCCGAAGTGGGACATAGAAGCGCTTGAAGGTCAAATTTTAGCAAAGGCCGTTGCCTCAGAACAAACAAGTACAGCTGATGTCATTTCTTTTGATGAAAGAAAAACCACTATTGAGAAAAACAAGCCTTCTGCAATAGATAATAAGTCGTCCGGTAAAAGTGAATTTTTCACAATGAAGTCAACTGGTTTGATAGCAGCAAGTCTGTTAGCTGGGCTTCTGATTGGCAGCTTTGGAGGACTAGACCATCTTTTATATGAAGAAGGGACAACATTAATCGCCAGCAATAGCTTTATGGATGATGTCCTATATTTAGGCACAGAATACAGCCTTGAAACGGCTGATTTTTTAAATAATTAAATTAAGTAAGGAGGAAGAATATGTCCCGTTGGGTTAAAATTATATTCTTTATATCTTTGGCACTGAACTTTGCAGTCATTGGTGTCGTTGCCAGTAAAAAATTAGGGTTTCATAAAAAATGGCGCCACGGGGGTATGCAGCATCATATCCTGAAAGTAATCCCGGAAGAAAAGCGACCACAGATCAAAAATCTTCTTGAGGAATATAAAAAATCTTCTCCTCATCGGCCGGGCAAAATGATTCGCAACTGGGATAAGTTCGAAGAAATTCTCATAGAAGATAAATTTAATAGAGAGCAATTTCTAACAACTTTTAATAAAGAGTTGGAAGAGCATAATCAAAGATGGGTCAATGGCGGCAAAGTGATCGCAGATATCGCAGAGCTTTTAACAGTAGGTGAGAGAAAAGACGTTCTTAAAAAGATCAAACGGAAAATGAAACGGCGGCACAGACGCCATAAACACCGACATGGTGATCATTAAGCAGCAATAGACTTAAGGGACTGGTCTTTCTTAACATTAGATTGACCAGTCGTGGGGGAAACAAGAGGCAATGTAACAAGCACTGTTGTTCCAACACCAACTTCACTCTCAATCGATAAATGCCCACCATGTAAATCAACAAGACTACGTGATATTGCCAGACCCAATCCAGTGCCAGAGTGGCACTTAGTGAGTTGGTTCTCAACTTGTTGAAAAGGTTTTCCTAATTTAGAAATAGCGTTCTCTTCAATTCCAATGCCAGTATCTTTTACATAAATATGAACTGAAGACTGGTCCATTTCAGCTAAAAGTTGGACAGCGCCACCTTCTGGTGTAAATTTAATCGCGTTTGACATTAGATTAAGCATAACCTGTTTAATGGCCCGTTTATCAAGAACCACTTCAATATCTTTAGGTATGCTTGGTTGTAGTTCAATTTTTTGAGCCTCAGCTTGCGCACTAACGATGTGAATACAATCATCTAAAAGGGATCTAAGAGAACAAGGTTTGGTCTCTAAAGTGAGGCGTCCAGCTTCAATGCGGGACATATCCAAAATATCATTAATCAACTCGAGTAGGTACGCGCCGCTCATGTGGATATCGTTGATGTAATCAGCATATTGAGCATTGTCGATAGGGCCAAGCACCTCACGATGCATCATATCAGAGAAACCAATAATTGCATTTAGAGGTGTACGAAGTTCATGACTAATATTGGCTAAAAATTCAGATTTAACGCGGTTAGCATCTTCAGCTCGTTCTTTTTCGCGCATATATTTGTCGGCAAGTTCGGCTAATTTCTGAGTTTTTTGCTCAAGTTCGCGCCGCGATTCTCGTAAATTCTCAACAGTGTTACACATTTGTTGTTCTCGAATAGCGAGGTTCTGTTGACTGGTTTTTAGCTTGGTGATGTCAAATGAAACGCTCATCAATCCACCATCAACAGTTGGTGTTTCTTGAATTTGAAGCCATCGACCATTGCGCATCTGGGTTTCATAATTGCTTGGTGTAAAAGATCTGTTAGCGCGGATTGGCCTCATCATAAGCTGATTAATTTTTGCATCAAATTTAAAATAATCAGGCTTTACCTTTTCATCGGTTTTTACAGTTTCGCACCCTTTGAAATGGTAGGTATCCTCAAATTTGGAATTTGAAAGAACAAGCTTTCTGTTTCGATCCCATAAGGAAAAAGCCTCCGGCATGCTTTCAATCGCCCCTCTTAATGAGAGCAATTGACTAAAATCATCACCAAATTTCAATATATCTTTGTTCTCATGTCTCTCCATTGAAATAAGTGGATGAACTATGGCACCAAGTAAATATACAAGCATAAGAACCAGAGAAATAAGGGTAGCATCCAAGAGCTGGACAGCAAAAACAGGCGGTTGCA
This sequence comes from uncultured Methyloligella sp., assembly GCA_964022745.1. GTDB lineage: Bacteria > Pseudomonadota > Alphaproteobacteria > Rhizobiales > HXMU1428-3 > HXMU1428-3. The sequence goes on from CAXIDO010000076.1 coordinate 7,466, forward strand.
AAATTGAAAAAATAGACGCCGTAAGGCTGAAAAACTTCAATGTTAAGGTTATAAATAACCCATAAATAACCAGCGTGAGTTGTCTGGATTTCACTTTCGAAATGAAACGCCTCAAAACAACGCGCATAACACGAAAACTAAAGTGAGAAAAAGCCGCAACCACTTTAAATTGTTCGCGCGCAATATGCAGCACTGCAAAGAGAATAGATCTCATTAGGCGCAGATATTCATAGAGCTTAACTGCTCGATGAAATTTAAAGTGTCGATACAAAAGATCCTCGCAAGAAAAATCAGGCCCCCACATGATTAATCGGGCTATTGGATTTCTTAAAATTTGAGAGGCGCAAACGCATCTCATCATTGAATTGATATCATTTGATAAAAATAAATGATTCGATGCAAGATCTTTCGTAAGTGTTAACGAATTGTGTGGTGAACAGAGTATTATTTTTTAAAAAGGCTTCAAAAGAGCAAGATATAACACCAAAACAACGGTCAAAAGCGTCAAAACGCTCATGCTGATAACGGAAGTGTAAGAGTTAATATGTTCATTCTTGCGTAATTGACCAGCGATCTTCCCATGT
>CAXIDO010000077.1:0-7971 GCA_964022745.1 uncultured Methyloligella sp.
GTTGTTTCCTTTTTTCTGCTCCTTCAGTTGCCCACTTGCAACCGTCGTATTTTCTCTCGCGGCTATTCTGTTGCTGCCGCAACAGGCCTACGAGGTGCGGCGCTTGCGCCGGGCAGCTCTCGCTGCCATGTCACATTCCCCGAAAAGGGAAATGCTCCTTCATCGTGTAGATGGTTTCTTTATATAAGTAACTTAGTTACTCATCTTCCAAAGCGGCTTTTGCTGCTTCTTCTGTTACGTCGTCTTCTAAAGGTGGGGCTAGAGTAATGTAGCCTTCTTTAATATTTACGACAGGGATGATTTCTTTTGTAAAAGAGAAGTACACGGTCTTTTGGCTGTTTTGTGGCAGGATTTCAATGATGTCACCAGCGCCAAAATTTTCAACGGCTTTTACTGTGCCGTAGAGATCTCCTGAAGGGAGTTGGACGTTTAAGTCTATTAGATCATGATAATAGAATTCATCATCGTCAGGCTCTGGTAATTTGGAAAGTTCGATATAAAGATCTGTCGCTTTGGCGCTTTCAGCCATGTTGCGATCTGTTAGTTCTTTGATGCGGGCGACATAGAGATCTTTTTTACTATGACGTAATGAGAGGATCGTGAAGGTTTGCTTTCCCGTTTTATCGGTCAGCGGGCCATAATCTGTTAGCGTGCTCAGATCTTGGCCAAAGGGTTTGATGGTGACATCCCCTTTGATACCATGGGCGTTGGTGATAACGCCAAGCACAATTCGCTTTGAGCTGTTGTCGCCAGTTTGATCGCCCATGGTTTACTCGCTAGAAAGGTTTTTCTTACAAAAAAGGTTGTTAGCAGTTTATTCTGCTGCTGCTTCTTCAGCAGGTGCTTCAGCTGGTGCGTTTTTAGCTTCTTCAGCTGCTGCTTTAGCGTCTTCTTCTTTTTGTTTCTTTTCTTCAATGCGTTCCAGAGCTTTTGAACCTGGTTTTGCTTTGTTTGGATTGTTGCGTGGTGTGCGTTCCATGATGCCGGCTTCCGCTAAAAAGCGAAGAACACGATCTGTTGGTTTTGCGCCTTTTGAAATCCAATGTTTGATGCGATCTTCAACAAGGTTTACACGCTCTCCACCATCTTTTGGAAGAAGAGGATCATAAGTGCCAACTTTTTCGATGTAACGACCATCGCGAGGCATGCGGCTGTCTGCTACCACAACACGGTAAAATGGACGTTTCTTTGAACCGCCACGAGATAATCTAATTTTTAATGCCATTGTATTTTCCTTTGGTTTTAATTGCTTTTTTTTGTGCTTCAGTTGCCCACTAGCAACCGCACTAACCTAAAACTGACTCCGATTTTTAGTTGGAGTGTTTATTTCTTTTTGCCGGGGAGGCCTGGTAGTCCAGGGAAACCTCCAGCTTGTCCGCCGCCTAAGCCTCCAAGCCCTGGTAGGCCTGGTTTGGTTTTGGGCATGAGTTTTTCAATATCTTTGGGTATTTCAGGCATTTGGCCTGTTTGTTCAAAGGCTGCCATTTCTTCTTCTGAAATGTCTGGCATCCCGCCACCGAACATGCCGCCCATTCCGCTTTTATTCATCTTTTTCATCATGTCTGCCATTTGGCGGTGCATTTTAAGAAGCTTGTTAATTTCTTGAACGCTGGTTCCAGAACCTGCTGCAATACGTTTTTTGCGGTTCGCATTGAGCATTTTAGGAAAGCGGCGTTCTTTTTTCGTCATTGATGAAATGATGGCTTGCTGGCGAGTGAAGATGCTGTCATCCAAATTGGCTTGGTCGAGTTGCTTCTTCATTTTACCAACGCCAGGTAACATGCCCATGATAGAGCTCATGCCACCAAGCTTTTTCATCTGATTAAGCTGCTCAGACAAATCTTCAAGATCGAATTTGCCTTTCTGCATTTTCTTGGCCATTTTGGCCGCTTTGTCAGCGTCGATGGTTGCAGCGGCTTTTTCAACCAAGCTAACCACGTCACCCATATCCAGGATGCGGTTGGCAATTCTATCGGGGTGGAAGTCTTCTAGCTCATCGAGCTTTTCACCCATACCGATGAGTTTAATGGGTTTGCCAGTGACACCGCGCATAGAAAGCGCCGCGCCACCGCGTCCGTCACCATCAACACGAGTAAGGACAATGCCTGTGATGCCAATGCGCTCGTTAAAGTTTTTAGCAACATTAACGGCGTCTTGGCCGGTTAGGCTGTCTGCCACCAGCAATGTCTCATGAGGGGATGCAATATCTCTGATTTGCTCGGTTTCGAGCATTAGTTCATCATCAATATGCAAGCGGCCGGCTGTATCAAGCATCACCACATCATAACCGCCGCGTTTTGCGCTATCGATGGCGCGTTTTGCGATTTCAGTTGGTGTTTGGTTTGCGATAATTTCCAGGGTGTCGACATCGATCTGCTCACCTAGCACACGAAGCTGTTCTTGCGCAGCCGGGCGGCGTGTGTCGAGTGACGCCATCAGGATTTTTTTATTTTCTTGTTCTTTTAATCTCTTGGCGATTTTACCTGTGGTTGTGGTTTTACCAGAGCCTTGCAGACCCACCATCATAATCGGAACAGGAGCCACTGCTTTTAGGTTAATCGGGTCAGCTTCTGAGCCAAGCATTTCTACAAGTTCATCATGAACGATTTTGATGACTTGTTGGCCAGGTTTCACGGACTTTAAAACATCAGCGCCGATGGCTTTTTCAGTAACTTTATCAATAAATTCTTTTGCAACTTCGAGCGCGACGTCTGCTTCTAAAAGTGCGCGGCGCACTTCGCGCATTGCCGTTTTTACGTCACTTTCAGAAAGCGCACCTCTGCCGGTAATTTTATCAAATGTAGAGGCTAATCTGTCGCTTAAAGACTGAAACATAGTTCTCTCTTTTGTTTGTGCTTCAGTTGCCCACCAGCAACCGCACTATTTGTCTCACGGGCTATACTTTTTTGTGCTTCAGATGCCCACAAAGCATCCGCAAAAAAGGCCCTGCGATGGCGCGGCGCAACGCGCCGGGCTTCGCCAAGTTCCTTATCCCTTTGGCAAGGGATAAGTTCCTTCATCGTATATTGTGTGTTGAGTTTAATTTCTCAAGAACACATTGAATTCTGTAATTTCATCAGACAAAGCAAAAAAGCATCCGTGGGCGAATTTCGCTGACGGATGTTGACCTTTTATCTCCCGGATACAGCTTTGCTGTTCCATGTATAAATGGCGGCTCTTTTTATAGGCCTGAATGAATTTGGGGCAAAATGCTTTAAAAGGGGGAGATTGTCAAGTTTTAAAGCTTGAATTCTAGTTTTTAAGTGGTCTTACAGCGAATTATCTGGGCTTTCTCATTTTTTATATTCTAAAGAATACATCTAGAAGTTTTATCAAATAAGTTCGCTTTTGTTATATTATTACTTATTTTCCCTCTATCAGCCCTTCTGAGTTTAAGATGAGACTTCATCAGCTCTTCTGACCTAAGATTATCATTGAAATTAACAATAATGCTCTGAAGTTAGGGTAAGGGAGACGTATTGATGTTTGGGTTTGGGAAATCGAAGGTGAAAATTCATCCGGAAGTTGATGGTGGTGTGCATAAGGGCAGTGCTAATTTTTCTGGTGGTACGCTTAGCTGTAAGTGTCCGGATAATAAAGTGACCGTCAATATTAAAGGGAATTGTGCTTATAACCATGTTTGCGGCTGTTCTAAATGCTGGAAGCCTGAGGGAGCTCTTTTCAGCCAAGTTGCTGTTGTTGGCAGGGATAATTTAACGGTTGGCGAGAATGGTAATAAGCTACAAATCGTTGACGAGAGCGCACCCATTCAGCGCTATGCTTGCCGAGGTTGTGGCACGCATATGTATGGTCGGATTGAAAATACGGACCATCCGTTTCATGGGTTTGATTTTATTCATACGGAGCTTTCAACAACACCTGGATTTGAAGAGCCTAAGTTTGCGGCTTTTGTATCTTCTATTATTGAAGGCGGGTTCAACCCGGATGATATGGATGGTGTGAGAGAACGTTTGAAGCAGTTAGGACTTGAGCCTTATGATGTGTTAGCGCCTGGGTTAATGGACGCGATTGCAACACATGCGGCGAAGAAGTCTGGTGCTTTGCCAGCGTAAAAACTCTATAAAAGAGAATAAATGATATTAAACACCGCCTGAGCTTAATAGATCAGGCGGTGTTTTTATTTAGGAATTTTACTCAGGGATATAATTTAAAATTGGGCTTAGCCATTTCTCAGCTTTTGCTAACTCCCAGCCCTTTCGCTTAGCATAATCTTCAACTTGGTCTTTTTCAATTTTGCCAACGCCGAAATAATAGCTCGATGGGTGAGAGAAATAGAGACCAGAAACAGCAGCACCGGGCCACATGGCGTAGCTTTCTGTGAGTTCTATGCCAGCTTCTTCAGTTGCATTTAACAAATTAAAAAGCGTTTCTTTTTCAGTGTGGTCTGGTTGCGCTGGGTAACCTGGGGCTGGTCTGATGCCTTGATATTTCTCGCTAATGATCTCTTCGTTGCTCAGTGTTTCATCTGATGTAAAGCCCCAATATTCTCTTCTCACACGCATGTGTATATATTCGGCAAAGGCTTCTGCCAAACGATCAGATAAAGCGCTGACCATGATTTTTGAATAATCATCGCCAGCATCGTTGAATTCTTTGGCTTTGATATCTTCGCCAATACCAGCAGTGACGGCGAAGCCACCAATGTAATCATTTATGCCTGTGTCTTTAGGGGCGATGAAGTCTGATAGGGCGGCATTTGCTCTTAATTTGCCGCTGGTATTTTCTCTGGCAATTTGCTGGCGCAAGGTGTGGAGTTTGGTTTTTACTGTCTCTCTGTTTTCATCTTCATAGAGAACGATGTCATCTCCTTCGCTATTGGCTGGCCAAAAGCCAATGACGCCATTTGCAGTGACCCATTTTTCATCGATCATTTTTTTCAGCATCTCTTGAGCGTCATTAAAGAGACTGGTTGCAGCTTCTCCTAACTTGTCATCACTTAGGATACGAGGATATTGGCCATTCATTTCCCATGTTGCGAAAAACGGTGTCCAGTCAATGTATTCAGCAATTTCAGCTAGATCAAAATCAGTGAAGGTTTTGGTGCCAATGAAGGACGGCTTGGTTGGTGTGGCCTCTTCCCACTCGGCTTTGTGGGCGTTTTGTCTGGCTTTTTCTATTGAGAGACGGCGTTTGTTTTGTTGGGCTGCCAAGTGTTTTTCGGCAATGGTTTTGTAGCTCTCTGCAATTTCTTCTTTAAAGCTGGTGCCTTCTTCGCCAAGTAGTTTAGAAACTACACCAACTGCGCGGCTTGCATCCGTTACATAAACGGCTTGGTCTCTTTTATAGCTTGGGTTGATTTTGACAGCAGTGTGAATACGACTAGTAGTGGCGCCGCCGATGAGAAGCGGGATGTCGAATTCTAACCGTTCCATCTCACTGGCTACATTGACCATTTCATCAAGGCTTGGGGTGATAAGACCAGAAAGCCCGATGACGTCTACATTTTCTTCGCGTGCTTTTTCTAAAATGGTTTGCGCTGGGACCATAACACCCATGTCGATGACTTCGTAATTGTTACATTGCAGAACAACGCCGACGATGTTTTTACCGATATCATGGACGTCGCCTTTAACTGTCGCCATCAGAATTTTACCATTGGCTTCAGCGTCTGCTGTGCCGTTTAGTCGTTTTTCTTCTTCCATGAACGGCATTAAGTGGCTCACGGCCTGTTTCATAACGCGAGCTGATTTCACCACTTGGGGCAAGAACATTTTGCCTGAGCCAAACAAGTCACCGACGACATTCATTCCGTCCATCAGTGGGCCTTCGATGACGTGCAGAGGACGCTCAGCTTTTTGGCGCGCTTCTTCTGTGTCTTCAGTGATGAATTTATTGATGCCGTGCACAAGCCCGTGCGTGATGCGTTCTTCAACTGTGCCTTCGCGCCAGCTTAGATCTTGCTTTTGTTTTTTACCACCTTCACCTTTAAAGGCTTCAGCAGCATCAAGAAGCCGATCTGTCGCGTCATCTCGGCGATTAAGGATGACATCTTCTACTTGTTCTTTGAGCTCGGCCGGGATGTCATCATAGACCATGAGTTGGCCGGCATTGACGATGCCCATGTCTAGCCCTGCTTTAATGGCGTGGAAAAGGAACACTGAGTGCATGGCTTCACGGACATAATTATTACCACGGAACGAGAAGGAAAGATTTGAAATGCCACCAGAGACGTGGGCATGAGGCAGGTTCTCTCTGATGCGTTTTGTAGCTTCAATGAACTCGACCGCGTAATTATTATGTTCTTCAATGCCTGTTGCGACAGCAAAAACGTTTGGATCGAAGATGATGTCTTGGGCGGGGAAATTTAACTTCTCAGTGAGAAGTTTATAAGCGCGTTCGCAGATTTCATATTTTCTATCGGCGATGTCGGCCTGGCCTTCTTCATCAAAGGCCATAACAACCGTTGCTGCACCATAGAGGCGGATTTTCTCAGCTTGCTCCAGGAACTGTTCTTCGCCTTCTTTTAGTGAAATGGAGTTCACAATCGATTTGCCTTGCACGCACTTCAGGCCGGTTTCAATCACCGACCATTTTGAGCTGTCAATCATAACCGGGACGCGAGAAATGTCTGGTTCGGCCGCCAGCAAATTTAAGAAGGTTTGCATGGCCTTTTCACTATCAAGAAGGCCTTCGTCCATGTTCACATCGATGATTTGCGCGCCATTTTCTACCTGTTGCCGGGCAACAGTCAGGGCTGCATCATAATCATCTTGTTCGATGAGTTTGCGAAATTTGGCTGAACCGGTGACGTTGGTGCGCTCACCGATATTGATGAAGCTTGTGCTTGCTTGGTTAGTCATATTATTCTCTTTTCTGTGCTTCAGTTGCCCACCAGCAACCGCACTTTCTATCTCCCGGGTTATCTCGATGCTAAAGCATCTCGACCCTCCGATATGCGCTCAATACTTTTGCTTAACTTTTGTGGCGTTTTAGGTTGCCTAATTCCAACCACGCTGGCTTGCAAATGTGCGGGCGGCGCTGCCGCCTGTTGTTCTTCGTAAATTAAGTTAATAATTTATTATTTGACTTATTTTTAGATAAGATTGTTCTATCCATGAACAAAAGGCTCGAGGCCTGAGAGGCGCATTTTTACGGGCACTTCTGGAATTTGCCTTGGTGGATAGGGGGCGACAGCTTTGGCAATGGCGTTGATGTGTTCTGGTGTTGAGCCGCAGCAACCGCCGATCATGTTGATGAGGCCATCTTTGGCCCAGCCTTCGATTTTTCCGGCCATCTCTTCTGGTGTTTCATCATACTCACCCATTTCGTTTGGCAGCCCTGCGTTTGGATAGGCAGAGACATAGACATTCGCAACAGCTGAGATTTCTTGAATGGCGGGGCGTAGGTGATCAGCACCGAATGAACAATTTAATCCAATTGAAAATGGATTTAGATGGCTCATTGAATAGTAAAATGCTTCAGGTGTTTGGCCAGAGAGGTTTCTTCCAGATAGATCTGTGATGGTGCCTGAAATCATAACTGGTAGTTCGATGCCTAATTCTTTAAACGCGCTTAAGACCGCGAAGCCAGCAGCTTTGGCATTTAAGGTATCGAAGATGGTTTCGATGATGATGATGTCAACACCGCCTTCGATCAGGCCTTTGGTTTGGCTTTTGTAAGCTTCTACTAATTCATCAAAAGTGACATTCCGGTAGCCTGGGTTATTTACATCTGGTGAGATTGAGGCTGTTCTGTTAGTTGGGCCAACAGCGCCAGCGACGAAGCGTGGTTTCTCGGGTGTTTTGGCTGTCCATTCATCGGCCACTTCTCGTGCGATTTTGGCGGCTTCAACATTGATTTTGGAGGCCTCTGATTCCATGCCGTAATCTGCCATTGAAATGGTTGTGCCATTAAAGGTGTTGGTGCCGATGATGTCAGCGCCGGCTTCTAAATATTGGCCATGGATTTCTTTAATGATCTCTGGCTGAGTGATGCTTAGAAGGTCATTGT
>CAXIDO010000078.1:0-7928 GCA_964022745.1 uncultured Methyloligella sp.
TGTTAATGCCCTCTGCGCTCATATCATTAATACTGATGCCCCTCGGATTAGAGGCTCTAGCCTTCGTACCCTTAAAATATTCAATCCAAATTCTATTAATTACAGCTCATTGGACCTCCAGTTTTGATCCTGCAGTCATAACAATAGGTGCGATAAATTTAAGTTCTGTTTTGCTCATGATGGCTGGCCTGGTTCTTGTCTTTTATACAAATCGACCAGTCAATCTAATAGGAGCAGCGCTTATAATTATCGCACCAATATCTGCACTGAAGAATGAAAAACCAGATCTCTATATCGGCGCATCAGCTGAAGTTCTTGCCTTAAGAGGAGAGGACAAAAAACTCTATGCACCAACAGGGCGCAAGGGCACCTTTGTTCTAACCAATTGGTTGAAGGCAGATGGAGACACCCGATCATTAAATGCTGTGAGAAATTCACAAAATTTCCTATGTGATGATACTGCTTGCACAGGCAAAACATCAGGAAAAAGAGTGACCATAGTTAAGTCAATTGCAGCGTTAGAAGAAGCCTGCCAAACAGCTGATATTTTAATTTACAAATTTTCCATCACAAGAAACTGCAAAAATCCAAAATTGATACTATCGAAAAGAGAACTAACGAACAGCGGAACATTATCTCTATATATAAAAGACGGAAAAATTAAAATTATCTCTGCTAATCAATTTAGAAAAAATAGAATTTGGTCAGCCTATAGATAAACAAGTTTCGAAAAACTAGTTTAAATTTGTGAATTGATAAAAGACAAAATGACTTAAGAAGCTCTCTTTAATCTAATGATATTTTCGAACAAGCCCTACAAGCTGCCCTTGCACCTGCACTTTATCTGATGTGAATTGACGTGGTTCATAAGCAGGGTTAGCTGCAACAAGTTCAATCGTGTTTCCTGATTTATAAATCTTCTTCAAAGTTGCTTCTTCTTCTTCAACTATAAAGGCAACAACAATATCACCATTTCTTGCAGATGATGTTGCTTTAATTAAAACAGTGTCACCATCAAGAATGCCTTCATCAATCATCGAATCGCCATGAACCTCTAAAGCATAATGATTGCCAGAACCAAGCATGTCAGGCGAAACAACCAAATCATTATTATGATCTTGAATAGCCGAAATTGGAACACCAGCAGCAATACGTCCCATCACCGGAACTGTGAAAGAAGAGGCATCTGGTTGAACATCATCAGCTGGCTTCAGTTGAGCATCTGCTATTGAAACAACATTATTGTTAATACCTGCATTTGCTGAAGCAACATTTGTAGGTGCTCCTTGCAAACCTTCGGGTAATTTCAAAATCTCTAAGGCTCGCGCTCTATGGGCTAATCGACGAATAAATCCACGCTCTTCAAGCGCTGTGATCAATCGATGAATGCCGGACTTGGATTTTAACTCAAGCGCATCCTTCATTTCATCAAAAGAGGGGGAGACACCGGTTTCTTGAACTCGGTTATGAATAAAAAGCAATAAGTCTTTTTGTTTTTTAGTTAGCATTGAATATGTTCCCTCTTTTGCGATCATTGATCTTGATTGGTTCCAGAAAAAATAAAACCTCAAAAGTTCCAAATATAATGGGACTTTGAAATCATATGATTCGAAAAGCAATCAAAAGTACGAATCGAGAACATTATGCATGTTCTCGTCTTGTTCCGCAAGAGAGAAAATCCCTACATAACAGGAAACAAAAAAGGATCGCAAAAATTGAATTTTGCGATCCTTTTTATTTATAGTTGAAATAAGGATAATTTAGTGAAGGTTAGGCTTCATTTTACCCCATTTTGGTAGATGAATATGGCTCAAAACATCACGAGCTGTAGAAAGTGCAGTCGCTCCTGAATGGCCAATATGTGAAAAAGCATTATGAATAGCTTCACTTCTTAGTTTGTGAGCCTGGTTGATATGATAGTTCACTTCATCAATACTAATGTCTTTAGTTTATGACATTTTGTTTCTCCTTAAGTGTTTTGTGAACACCGGTTACTGAGAAAACTTTCTCTTGTACTAAAGATAGTGAAACAGAATGAAATGAGGTAGATCAATTTGATCAACTCAGCCTTGCACATTTTACAAAGCTTGTAACAATTGGTCTAAACAGCTGAATTTAGTGTAAAAATAGTGGGTATAGCGCTAATCAAGCGGATAAATATCGACAAAATCACCTTGATTAGCCGCCTCAGAATGAGGTTCTCTTACAATCAGGCAATTAGAAAAAGCAAAAGTCGCCTGCAAAGAACTGTCCTGATTCTCTCGGCATTCAACTCTTTGCTGGCCCAATTCATCAACCCAATAGTAACTGCGCATGTAGTGTTTTCGCGGGCCATTTGAGCTAACTTCATTTTGTAAAACCGCCTTGCTGGTGGCTTTTATCGGAGAAGAATGATCAAGCATAGAACGAATAAGCGGTACAACAAACATTTCAGAGCATATAAGTGCAGATACTGGATTCCCAGGCACCCCCACTATACTCTGATTGTTCAAATTCCCTACCATCAGTGGTTTACCCGGCCTCATTGCGATGCGCCAAAAATCAAGTTCCATACCAGCTAACTTCAAAGCCTCTTGCACCAAATCATGGTCGCCAACAGAAGCACCACCAATGGTGACTATAATATCAAACTTATGTTCAGCTGATTTCGCGGTTGATAATATTTCACTTAAACTGTCTAGGTTATCCTTCGCAATTCCCAAACAATGGGCTTCCGCCCCAGCTTGCTCAAGAAGTTGTTTCATCCCAAAAGGGATTGAAGAAATAATCTGTCCTTCCGACAAATCTTCTCCGGGATAAACCAATTCATCACCCGTCGCAATAATGGCAATCTTTGGTTTTTTATAAACTTCAATCGAAGCAACATTCATTGATGCAAGGAGTGCCAAATGCCTGTATCCAAGTAACGTAGCTTTTTTAACAAGCACCTCACCTTCATGAAAGTCATAACCGGCAACACGTATGAATTTACCTGGCGGCGAGACCTCTTTTATAACAACCGTTTCATCATCAATCCGGTCACAATCTTCTTGAATAGCAATTGCATCAGTGCCAGATGGTAAGACAGCGCCTGTAAAAATGCGAACAACTTCACCAGTTGAGACAGTACCTTGAAACGGATGACCGGCTGAACTCTCACCAATTATTTTGAAGGTAGAAGGCAGTGAGCTGCAATAAGAGTGCTGAACTGCATAACCATCCATAGCAGAGGCATCAAACGGAGGTTGTGTGATGTTGGCTGAGATATCTTTCGCCACAACACGACCAGCACAGTCTTCTAATGGTAACATTTCAGTTGCCTTTAGAGCTTTTTGTTGCCCCTTTGCTATCATCCGGGCTTGGGCTTCAGCAACTGAAAGTAAACTCATTCATCACTCCGAAATAAACTCAAAAAAAGAAATCAGCTTTTACTCAGCCGCATCAGGCGCTCTATATGTCCCTGACTTACCACCAGTTTTTTCAAGCAAACGGACGCCAGAAAAAACCATGCCCTTATCAATCGCTTTTGCCATATCATAAATTGTCAGACAAGAAACGGAAACAGCTGTTAAAGCCTCCATCTCAACACCGGTTTTGCCATCGACCTTAACAGTTGCATGAACTAAAATTCCGGTTTGCGTGTCCGTCACCGGAGTAAAGGCAACTTCAACACCCGTGACCGGAAGAGGGTGGCATAGTGGTATAAGGTCAGATGTTTTCTTAGCAGCCATAATGCCAGCTATTCGGGCGGTTGCTAGAACATCTCCCTTCTTCATAGCGTTCTGCTGAATTTGGGCAAGCGTATCAGGCTGCATAGAAACAAATCCTTCAGCTGTCGCAATACGCTGAGTAACACCTTTTTCAGAAATGTCGACCATGTGAGCTGCACCAGCTTCATTCACGTGAGAAAGCTTAGCTTCTCCTTCATTCTTGCTAAGAGAAGTTTCCTGAGCAATCTTTGGATCCGCAGCTTGTAAGCTTTGCTTTTCTACTGGTGGGGCAGCTTTTGTTTTAGCATTGTCAGCTTCATCAGAACCAGAACTAATTAAAGCTCCAAGTTCCTCAATAGCAGATTCAAAATCATCCCCTAATAATTGCACATCTTGAATTTTAATATTAGCGGCATCACTGGTTTCTGAGCCAGCTTGCTGCAATTCCTCATGAAACTTATTCTCATCTGCCGACGGCGCGTCTGATTGAGTCTTTTGAGGAGGAGGACTTGAAGATTGATCATCTTGTGAAGAGGCAGCTTGTGGTGCTGGTTGATCCGTATCATTCTCCCTCTTCACTTCGGGAAAAAAATCTGGTGCAGCCTCTTGTCCTAAAAGAACTCGTGTTGCTTGCTCAACATTTTCTTTCCGCATCAAGGTTTCACCAACGAGAAACGTATTGGCCCCAATTTTAGAAAGTCGAACCAGATCATCATGTGTTGTAATACCGCTTTCACTGATAATGATGCGGTCTTTAGGAATTAGAGGCGCCAATCCTTCAGTCGTCTCTAATGTAATGTCAAATGTTTGTAAATTTCGGTTGTTAATACCAATCAAAACTGAATTGAGTTTCAGCGCACGTTCTAGTTCTTGGCGGTTATGAACCTCAATAAGAACATCCATACCCCACTTGTGGGCCATATTCGTAATAGATTGAGCAGCAACATCATCAATGGCCGCCATTATCACCAAAATACAATCAGCACCCCACGCCCGAGCTTCAACAACCTGGTACGTATCAATCATAAAGTCTTTGCGCAAAACGGGTAAAGTAGATGCTGTACGAACCTCTTTTAGATATTGAGGATGACCTTGGAAAAAAGCAATATCAGTTAAAACTGAAATACAAGCAGCTCCCCCGTTTTCATAAGCATCTGCCAAATGAGCCGGATCAAAATCAGGACGGATAAGACCTTTAGAAGGGCTGGCTTTTTTTATCTCAGCAATCAAGGCTGGTTTACCTTCAGCGTGAAATTTCTTTATAGACTTGATAAATCCTCGCGGCGCTGTCGCAGCCCTGGCTTGTGTCTCAATTTCTGAAAGTGGCAGAATGTTTTTGGCATTCGCTACCTCTTTAGCTTTGTGAGAAATAATTCGATCCAGCATATTTTTCATAACTGAGGTCCTAAAATAAAAAAATAAAATCAGAGCATGTTAATAGTCAAACAACTCTCAGAACTTTGCTACATGGAGCCTAAATACAATTAAGCGTTCATCAGCTCAGGTTTGTCAGCTCTATAAGTGTATTCAGTGCTTCAAGGGCTTTACCGTCATCAATGGCTTTTCCAGCAAGCGCAACAGCTTCTTTTAAATCATCAACTTGTCCACTAACCACAAGGGCAGCACCAGCATTCAGCAAAACAATATCCCTGAATGGTCCCATCTCACCCTTTAAAACTTCCTTAATGGCTGCCGCGTTCACTTCAGAATCCCCCCCTTTTAGCATATCTATGCTTGAAAGCGGTAATCCAACATCTTCAGGGTGCACAGTAAACGTCGTAATTTCACCCTTATCAAGAGCCGCAACCTTAGTTTCACCTGTTGTTGATAATTCATCTAGGCCATCAGCGCCATGAACAACCCAAAGTTTCGTCGAACCTAAAGTTCGAAGCACTTCAGCAATCGGAACGAGCCACTCATCAGAATAAACCCCAAGCACCTGTCGTTTTGCTCCAGCTGGGTTAGAAAGAGGGCCAAGCAAATTAAAAATTGTCCTCACACCAAGTGAAGCGCGAGCAGGGCCAACATGGCGAACGGCAGAATGGTGCGCAGGGGCAAACATAAACCCAATATTTGCCTTTTCGATACAGGTCTCAACGATCTCTGGTGTTACATCTAAATTAACACCTAATGAGGCCAAAACATCTGCAGATCCAGATTTGGAGGAAATAGATTTATTCCCATGTTTGGCAACAGGAATACCAGCACCAGCAACAACAAAAGAACTACAGGTAGAAATGTTATAGGTACCAGAACTATCACCGCCTGTACCGCATGTATCAACCGCTCCCTCAGGGGCTTTAACACCAGTTGCCTTGGCTCGCATTACTTCAGCTGCACCCGTGATTTCATCAACGGTTTCACCGCGCACCCTAAGCGCCATGAGAAACCCACCAATTTGTCCAGTCATCAAAAGTTCAAAAGCTTCAGCAGCTTCACGGCGAGACAAACTAGTCCCGGTTGAGACAATCTGGATGTAATCTTCTATGCGCGCCATTGGAACCCCACTACCAAGCTAATCAAATGCAAAACGTAAAAATAAATACCAAAAAACTTTGGCCTATGCACTGACATGTTTTTCTAAAATTTTATGATCAATGGAAAGTCCCGCAATTTCAAGAAAATTAGCTAAAATTTTATGACCATAATCAGAAGCAATGCTTTCAGGATGGAACTGAACGCCGTAAATAGGATGTTCTTTATGAGCTAGCCCCATAATCAAACCATCAGTGCTTTCAGCAGTGATTTCTAAACAATCTGGCAACGTCTCTTTTTCCACGATTAGTGAATGATAACGCGTTGCTGTGAAAGGAGAGGGTAGTCCTTTAAAAACGGAATGTTCTTCATGGCTAATTTGAGACGTTTTACCATGCATAAGTTCAGGAGCTTTTAAAACAGTGCCCCCAAAAGCCTGGCCAATAGATTGATGCCCAAGACAAACCCCAAAAATAGGAAACTTACCCGCAGCTTTTTTAATTAAATCAAGACAAATACCAGCCTCATTAGGAGAACATGGTCCAGGTGAGAGCACGATTGCCTGTGGCTTTGCTTTCATGACCTTGTTGACTGTAATTTTATCATTACGAACCACATCAGAGCTAACCCCAAGATCTCCAATATAATGGACAAGGTTATAAGTGAAACTGTCGTAATTATCGATGAGAGTGATCATAAAGTTTAGTCGTCCTGAGAAAGGTGCTGTTTTGGTGTAACTGTACAATAAAGGGTTCCACTGCCCGGGGCAAGCTTCGTCCAACAGTCTGTGTCAATTTGAATATGAACAAAGGCGCAAGTGGGAAACTTGGACGCAATTGATAAATAATCTGAACTGGTTTTATCTTTAATAAGCAGATCTAACAAACTTTCTAAACCAGGGTTATGCCCAATAATCATCAAAGATCCGATTAAGTTTGGTGTTTTCTTAATGACACTTATAAGTTCATTTGAACTTGCAAGGTAAAGCTTGTTTGAGAAAATCTGCTGATCGACATAAAAACCCTCAGCAAGCAGACGTTTTAAAGTATGTTTACACCGTTTAGCCTTGGAACAAAGAACCATATCCGGAGATAGTTTGGCGTCTCTTAAATAGCGTCCCATAAGTGTAGCATTTTGCTTGCCACGTTTGTTTAACGCGCGATCAAAATCATCAAGCGTTTCATCACTCCAACTCGATTTAGCATGCCGCAATATATAAAGATCTAACAAAGGAGAACTCCACTTCAACCCGAGGCACTAGCTAAAGCTCTAATTATTTTTCTTAATGCCTGCGAACCTGAGCGCTTCTGCCCGCGCGCTAAACAAAGCTTTAGCCTTGTTCACACATTCATCAAACTCAGATTGCGGAACTGAATCAGCCACAATCCCAGCTCCAGCCTGCACGTGCATCTCACCATCCTTAACGATCGCCGTGCGCAGGACTATACAGCTATCCATCTCACCAGTGGCTGAAAAATAACCAACACAGCCCGCATAAACACCGCGTTTATGGACTTCCAACTCGTCAATAATCTCCATCGCTCGCACCTTTGGTGCGCCAGATACAGTACCAGCTGGAAAACCTGCCATTAGTGCATCAATCTCATCAAACTCAGACGCAAGCTTCCCTTCGACATTAGAGACGATATGCATCACATGACTATAGCGTTCTAAAAAGAATTGATCCGTCACAGTAACACTGCCCGTTTCAGAAACTCGGCCCACATCATTCCGCCCCAAATCCAACAACATAAGATGCTCAGC
>CAXIDO010000079.1:0-7899 GCA_964022745.1 uncultured Methyloligella sp.
GGTGACACAATGTTGCTGACCATTGCGCGGCGTTTGCAACGCCATCTTGGACCGCAAGATAGCCTGGCTCGGATCAATGGTGATCAGTTTGCTGTATTGCTGGTGACTGAGAACAACCCTCAAGAGATTGCCTTGCTGGCGGAGCGCATCAGGCGGTCTTTGCGTAGCCCAATGAAAATTGGCGGCAAGGAAATTATTCTAACGGGTTCTATAGGTATTGCGGTTTATGACGGAACACAGCTTAGCCACCAGGATTTGGTGAATGAAGCTGAATTGGCGATGTACCGAGCGAAACGGTCTGGTACGGACCGAATTGAGATTTTCAAACCGACGATGCGCGGTGAGCGGGATAATCGTTTGGCCCTTGAAAGTGATTTGCGCAGAGCGATTGAACGCCGGCAGATTAAAGTTCTCTATCAGCCTATTACAAAGCTTAAGGGTGAAGACCTTACTGGTTTTGAAGCTCTTATTCGCTGGGACCATCCGAAACATGGGCGTTTATCTCCTGATGAGTTTATTCCCATTGCAGAAGAATCCGACTTGATTTCAGAACTTGGGTCTTATGTTTTAAATCAGGCTGTGAAAGATGCGGTTCAATGGAACCGGATTTTACCTCGGGCTGATGAGCCGCTTATTGTGAGCATTAATATTTCCAGCCGGGAATTATTCCGGCAAGAGCTCTATCAGGAAGTGAGAATGATCCTCACTCGAGAATCATTGCCTGAGAATAGTTTGCGCCTTGAAGTGACGGAATCTTTGGTGATGGAAAATCCAGAAGGCGCTGTTGAGATCTTAGGCTGGCTTAGAAATGCAGGTGCATCTTTGGCACTCGATGATTTTGGAACGGGCTATTCGAGCCTTAGCTATTTGCATCGTTTTCCGTTTGATACTTTGAAAGTTGATCGCTCTATTGTTCACAATGTTTCATCAGGTAAAACTGGCCCAGCTATTTTACGTTCTGTGGTTGCCCTTGCGAGTGAGCTGAATATGGGAGTTGTTGCTGAAGGGGTTGAAAGCGAAGAAGATGTTTCTTTCCTTCGCTCAATAGGTTGTGGGTATGCGCAAGGATTTTATTTTGGTGAACCTATGAACCAAAAAGATGTGATTTATCTTCTTGAAGCGCTTGCGAAAGATGTGAAGATTAAAGGTCGCTCTGGTTTGTTTGGAGCCATTCGTTCTAAAACAGGCGCTGATGCAAAACAAATAGTCAAAGAAAATCAAACTGAAACTGCTGATGTGGCTAGAGAAGAAAACTCTGTAAATGGACATGTTCCTCAAGGGGAAACTACAGGAGTGCCGGTTTTGAACGGTGATGGTACCGTAATGGATTATTCTCAAACTGATGCGCAAATTGGTAATGAGGCTGGTTCTGGATATTTAGAACAAAATACGGGCGTACAAACTCCGATTGTTGTTGAGCAAGCAGGTGAAGTTGCTGCGAATGGTGGTATGGCTGGAGCTCAGTCTCTTCACCATCAAGGTGTAAGCCAAAATCAAGATGCAAGCCTAAATCACGAAGTAAACCAAGCAGTACAGGACCAGCAAATGTTGCGACCGCAAAATGGTGGTCATTTGCCTGGTGAAGTTTCGGAAACTGTGGGGCAAAAGGTCGATCCATCAGTTGCAGCGGCACTAGCTAATTTACAGAATAGTGAAATGCAAAAACAGCAAGCGGTTGGTTTGAATAATGGTGATCATCTTCAAACAGGCCAGAATATGGATCATGGCCATACTGCCTCTGAAGATGCTTATTTGCAAAAGCATGCCGCTCTTAGTGAACAAGTAAGCCAAAAAGTAGAACAAGGATTGGGCCAAGGTTTAAGAAAAGTATCTGGACAAGAACCAAAGCGGACTGGTCTTAATGATGCTTTAAAACTTGCGGAACAAGCGGCTGTTGCCGGCTCGACTGATGGTGTTCGGAAAAAAAGTGCTAAGGACAAGAAATCTCAAAAGATTAAAGGGCAAGTATCTTCTCCTTCACCTCAAGTTTCTGGTGATTTGAATCCAAAGGTTATGGATGTTTATGCCCAATTGGCCAGTGGTGGCACGTATTCGGATGTTGGAGAACAGCCTTCATTAGGTGTTCAAGATCAAAAAGAGAGAAAATTTAACTTTAATAATGCTCCTTTAAATGGTGTTTCTCAGGGTGGAGATGTTGCTGCCAATGGCCAGCAACCACAGCAACCACAGCAACCACAGCAATCGCAAGCGCCTCAGCATCATGGTGCTAAGCAGAAGGCTGCAGGTGGTCCTAAGGGAGCAAAGCCTCCTAAAAAAGGGAATAAAAAAGGGAAAAGATAAACTCTTTTTCTCTCTCACGGCTATTTCACCGCTGAAGCGGTGAGCCTCCGAGGGGCGGCGCTTGCGCCGGGCAGCAAAGCTGCCATGTACGTGCCCTGAAGAAGGGCCCTCCCTTCTTCGTTATGATCGTTTATAGATAGCGAATTCTTGTTGAACAGTTTTTCCTTGCTGGCTTTTTTGTGGTGTTTTAAATTCTCAACATAAACTGCCGTTTTAGTGCTTATTTAGGTTGCCTACTAGCAACCAGAGTAGCGTCCGATTTTTTGTGCTTCAGGATGCCCACATAGCATCCACAATAAAGAGCCTACACGTTCATGCGTGCCCGGTTTGGTTGACTAAGTGGGTTGGGTTGATGCCGAGTGAATTGAAGGCTGTGTCATATTTTGAAGCGGCGTCAGTTTCAAAAATTAAATCTGGGTTTGCTTTACAATGTAGCCAACCATTATCACTTAATTCTTCTTCTAACTGCCCTGGAGCCCAGCCGGCATAGCCAAGTGCAAGTAAGACTTGCTCCGGGCCAGTGCCCTCAGCAATTGCTTTTAATATATCTATAGTAGCGGTAAGCGAAATATTATCATTTACCGGGAATGTATGGCTTTTTGAATGATAATCTGATGAGTGAAGAACAAAGCCCCTTTCCGTCTCTACTGGTCCGCCTAAGTGGATGAATGGTACGTCTTTTGTGTTTTCGGATAGAGAGAGGGGGCTATTATCTATTGTTGGGAAGATTTGCTCCAAAATATCTGTAAAATTCATAGATTTTGCATGGCGATTGATGATCAATCCCATTGCCCCTTCTTCTGAGTGGGCACAGATGTAAATAACACTTTTTGAAAAACGGTCATCTTGCATACTCGGCATAGCTAAAAGAAGTTGTCCGCTTAGACCTGATGCATTGTTATTTTTTAATAAGTTTTGCATTTGCTTTATCCATGACATCTAATCTTTTGTTTAGTGTAGCGACAAAATATTGGTTTTGGGAAGAGTGAGCTTTGAATTGGTTAATTGGATGTTTTTTGTTGTTGCCTAATTGTGTCACCTAATTGTGATATATGTTTTAAAGATCAGTTATTTTGAGAATGGTAGTATTGAAAATATCGGTTTTGGTATCTATTTACCTGGATTGATCGAGTTTAATATTAATTTTCGAAATTGGTTTAAAGGATTTGCTGTGGCTTTTTCATTCCGAAATAAAATTCAGGGTACTGTTTTAATTAGCTTTTTCGCTACTTTCTTATCTATTTTAAGTGGTTCCGCGTTAGCTTTTGACCCTTCAACTGAGGGAAAATGGCAGGGAAATGGAAAGTCTCAACTTCGTTTAATTGGTGCCAAAACAGAGTGGCTAGGGCAGAATCAATTATTTGCAGGTATAGAAATTCGCCTCGCTCCAAAGTGGAAAACTTATTGGCGAACCCCTGGAGATACTGGGATTCCCCCTTATTTTGATTGGAGTGGCTCTGAGAATTTGAAAAAAGCTGAAGTTATGTATCCTGTTCCGGGGAGATTTCAAGATCCGACTGGTATGACTATTGGTTATAAATCTCAGGTAACCTTGCCGGTTTTATTAACGCCTGAAGACCCTCTTAAACCTATAAAACTGAAATTGTCTGCTCAATATGCCATTTGTTATGATTTATGTGTTCCCGTTAGTGCTTCTCAAAGTTTGACGATTGATGGAGATAGTGCACAGCGCTTTGCTCCTGTTCTATCTATGGCACTTGCTCTGACACCTAAACCTATGAAAGAAGCTAAGAATGGTTTGGGTGTTAGGACTGTTAAAATTGAAAAAGAAAAAGATGCATCTTCTTTAACACTCAATGTATTGGTGCCTGCTTCCTCTAAAGAGGTGGATTTATTTGTTGAGGGGCCAGACGGCATGTATGTGCCAACTCCAAAGCTTGTTAAAAAAGCACAGACAAGTGATACAGCATCGCTTTATAAAATTAGTCTCTCTGATGTAGATGAAGCGCAAAAGTTTAAGGGACTGGTTTTGACATGTACGCTCAGGGCTGACGATTTGGCTGTGGTGCAACCTTGTCCAGTACAATAGTTATCTTCTCATAAAATGATTGTAAAAAATTATTATTCTTTTAGGCTAAGTCTCAGAAACTTGATAATTTAAAGGGGGGCTTTGTTATGGCCATTTCTGTTGGAGAAAGACTACCTGATGTTCAATTAATGATTATGACTGCAGATGGTCCGAGCGCTCAGTCTGTCGCTGATTTTTGCAAGGGTAAGAAAACGGCTTTGTTTGCTGTGCCTGGTGCGTTTACACCAACCTGTCATATGAACCATGCACCAGGATATTTGGCATCTCATGATGAGCTTAAAGCTAAGGGCATTGATCAAATCGCTTGTGTTTCAGTGAATGATGTATTTGTTATGGATGCTTGGAGTAAATCACTAGGCGCCGATGGCAAAATTGTTATGTTGGCTGATGGTAGCGGCGAATTTACGGAAGCATTAGGGCTTGAGCTTGATGCGACCGGGCATGGACTTGGTGTGCGTTCGCATCGTTATGGAATGTTGGTTGATGATGGGGTTGTTTCAGTTTTGAATATTGAAGGAAACCCAACAGAGGCTGATGCAAGCTCAGCTGAAACTTTGCTTAAGAGTCTTTAACTCTCTCACGGCTATTCTAAGCGCTTATGGCGCTTAGGCCTCCGAGGGGCGGCGCTAGGCGCCGGACGCCAAAGGCGTCATGTCCCTCAGCCCGAAGTGGGCTGAGCTCCTTCTTCGGGAGGCAATATTGTGAATGTGTTTCAGTTGCTCACTTCACATCTGTTCTAGGACTTACGTTCTTAGCCTTCTACACATTGTGAGATATGGTTTTTGAGAGCTGTTAGGGTGTGGAGACTAAGATAATGGAAACAGTGCGCCCTTGCCTTTGAGGCAGGGGCGCATTTTTGTTTATTAAAGAGCTGCTTTTACTTCTTCGATAATTTTATCTTGCAGGTCTGGTTTTAGGTAAGGGTGCATGGGTAGGCTGATGACTTCGTGTGAGAGACTATCAGTTATAGGGAGGTTGCCGCCGCCAACAGGGTATTTTGCATAAACTGTTTGGGTATGCATTGGTTTGACATAATAGATCGCTGTGGGTATATTATTCTCACCCAAGTGCTTTGCAATGGCATCTCTTTTAGGCGTTTTGATCGTATATTGTGCCCAGGTTGAGATGATGTTATCAGGCACAGAAGGAACGTCGACCACATCCTTCAGGCCTTCGCTGTATCTGGCTGCGATTTCATTTCTTGCTTTGATTTCATCCGGGAAAATTTCGAGTTTTAACAGAAGAACAGCGGCTTGAATTGAATCTAGGCGGCCATTAATGCCGATGCGTACATTGTCATATTTATCAACGCCCTGGCCGTGATTTCTTAATGAAACCAGTGTGTTGTATGTTTCATCATCATTGGTGAGAACTGCACCGCCATCTCCATAACAACCAAGAGGTTTGGCTGGGAAGAAGCTTGTTGTAAGCACGTCAACATATTCTCCAGCTTGGGTGTTACTGATGGTTGAGCCAAAACCCTGGGCTGCATCTGCGATTACTTTTAGCCCAGCTTCTTTAGCAATTGGACTGATTTCCGGATAGTTTGCAATTTGACCGAACAGGCAAACAGGCATCACTGCCTTTGGTGTGAGTTCACCTTTTTCTTTCACTTCTTTGATGGCTTGTTTTAAATGCTCTGGGTCCATGTTCATTGTGTCTGGTAGTACATCAACAAAAACGGGGGTTGCTCCTGAAAGGACGACCATTTCACCAGTTGCTGCAAAGGTGAAGCTTGGAACGAATACAGCATCACCTTGGCCAATGTCTAGGGCTAATAGAGCCAAAAGAATGGCGTCTGATCCGTTAGAGCAAGAGAGAGTGTGTTTTGTTCCTGCAAAAGAACTTAATTTTTCTTCTAGTTCAGTGATTTCAGGGCCCATGATGTAGCGACCATGACCAAGGATGTCATTAATTTTGCTATTAATTCTATCAGCGCCGATACGAGCTTGTTGTGCTTTTAAATCGATGAACTGGATCGGTTCCATTATCTTATTCTTTCTCTTTTTAGTGACGCTTCAGATGCCCACTAGCATCCGCGTTATTAAGTGGCGTTTCAGTTTCCTCTTTTAGTGAGCCTTCAGGTTTCCCACCAGAAACCGGCCCGCGAGTAACCATCGAATTTTGTGTTCTTGGTTTGAGTTTGTTGGTCAAGTGGTTAGCTTGCTTGACTGAGGTTTGTTTCTGTTTTTATTGCTGGGTCTGCTTCTTCTAATAGTTTGATAACGCGGCAAGCTTCTTCACCGTTGCTTGGTGGCTGTGTGCCTGTTTCAATGCAGGTTAGAAAGGTTGCGCATTCGTTTAATAGAGGTTCTTTAAACGGGACTTTGATGGCTTCACCTTCCATATCACGGTCTAACACGGCTGGTTTGCCATATTCCATGGCGCAGTTGTGGCGGTGAATGCGTAATTTTTCATCCCATTCTAATGTGTCATCAAATACAGCCATAGCTTTTGATCCCACAACAATGAGGCGGTGCTCTTTTTGTGGTGTGAGCCAGGAGAGACTTAACTCGGCATTGATATTGTTTTTAAATTCAAGATTGATGGTCGCAAAATCACTGACAGTTGGGAGCAAGTAATTGCTGGCACTTGTCTTAATTGAGGTAGGTTCATCATTGATTAGGGAGAGAACCATTGACGCATCATGTGGGCCAAGGTCCCAGATAACATTTTCTTCCTGGCGGAACTTGCCAATGTTGAAACGGCGGGAATGAACATGGCGCAGCTCACCTAACTCTCCGTTATGGACAAGTTCTTTCATTTTTTCAAAGCAAGGGTGATATTGTAATAAATGGCCGATCATTAAAATGAGGCCTTTATCTTTGGCAGCTTTGGTTAGGCTAAGAGCGTCAGGAGTATTCAGCGCAATGGGCTTTTCGATAAAAAGATGTTTGCCATGTTCGATCGCCTTGAGACCAAGGTCTTTATGTGTGTTGGCCGGTGTGACCAGAACGACTGCATCAATTTCAGGATCATAAATGATGTCCTCAAATGATTTGTTTATGACGCCATAGTCGTCATGCATCTTTTGTGCGACGATAGGGTTTGTTTCACAGATGGCTTTTAAAGAGCCAAGTTCGTGAAATTTGCGGACGTGGTTTTTGCCCCAATCGCCCGCGCCGATTACGGCTGTTGATACCGCATGGCTGGTCATGTGTCATTTCCTTATATTTTATGGCCGCTACTAGGTTTGGCCATAAGGGAGTTGTCATGCATTTCATTCGGATAAATAGCATTAAAATGCTCTCTCGCAAGGAAAATGAGGGGGGGAAACAGGTGAAATTATGTTTCTGAATGTTGCATTAAATGTAATTTATGGAAGCGATAATGTTGCTTTGATAAGCAACACCCTTCTCTTTTACAGATAGTTTTGTAGGAATGGGAGGTTGTAGCCTGCTTTTTCTACTGAGTTGATGACTTCTTGGGTTTTTGTTTGACCAATTTTTGAGAAAGCCCAGAGAGTTATTGACCTGGTGCCTGAACGACAATAGGCGAATGCAGGGCCATCAATTTTAGCGATGAGCTCTTTTGTTTGCTCAACGGCT
>CAXIDO010000080.1:0-7887 GCA_964022745.1 uncultured Methyloligella sp.
ACCCGTGGACTAGCGCCACCATATAATTCTTCTTCGGCCATGAGGAAAACATGACGTAATTCGTTTAAACTTTCTCCACCAAGTAAGGCCGCAATAAATGCCCCATCCGCTTTTAGACATTGTCTAATTTGCATTAGGGTACCTGGTAAATCATTGACAAAATGAAGGTTTAAACTTGAGACAACCAAATCTAAACTCTCTGGTGCAAAGGGGAGAAGTTCCTCGTCTCCCAGGACCCTGGATCCAGGAGTTCTCTCAACCATACCCAAAACGCTGTCTAATGAATAAACCTCAGTTATGCTTTTCAGTGCGTTTAGGCGGTGTGTCAAATCTCCGAGATGGGAGCTTAAATTAAGCGATATAGGAAATTCCCTCATAATGACGCTGAGACGATCAATAATGTCTTCATTTGCATGTTTTAAAAGGTAATCAACTGTTTCAAAGTCTTTAATAGATCTCTGACGGCGCGCTCTCAGTAACGCTCGATCAAATATTTCTGGAGGATTTTTCATTATGAATTTTCTTAAAAACAAGGCTTAAATGCAGTGACACACTATAGAGGTTAACTTTTTAATTACAACGAGCTCGTGCGAACCTTTACTAAAAATTAAGCTTTAGGGCTGACTAATAAAGGTCAGACGATAATCAATTTTGGTCTTAAATGTTGGGCGTCTTAAAATGGACCGGGAGCAAGAATTGCTATGGCAACCATATTGGCATTTTCTAATTTAAACGGAAAAAAAACTAGTAATAACTCACTTCTTACAAACGTAAAGAGTGATCATAAAAGCAAAAAAGCTGAGATTGTTATTTTTCCTGGTGTACGAATCGAGCGAATTAGCTCAGATAAATTAGAGACAAAACAAAATTTAGATAAGTTGAGTAAGGTTAAGTGTCATTTTTAATGGGCTTCAGGTTGTCATAATATTTTCTTCAGATGCCTACAATGCATCCGCATCAAGCAACCGCGCTATACTAAAATGAGTTAAAGGCATCTTTGTTGCCGAGTTACATAGTCCTGTTTCACGCAAAACGTAGAGTTCTTGAAAGTTTTGTCAGTTGAGTTTGTAAAAAAGCAACCGGATAAGAACTTTACCTATGAAGATTTTTCGTCAAATATTCCAAATTCTTTGTGTCCTGTCAGTGCTGTCAGCCTGTGCTCTTAAAGATGATTTCGGCCGCTCAAAGCAATCTCAAGTGCAAGCTGATGCGATTGAGGCCGTTGGTGCTATCCAGGAACATACAGGCCTTCTCTCACGTGAAGCTGCATTCCACATACCATATAGCGGTGATGAGATGACGCTGCGAATGACATTAAAACATTTCCGTAAGCCATTTCTTGCAAAACCAATTTTACGTGCACCTTTAAATACGCAAGGCATTGCAAAAAAGAATGTCGGTGAAAATTTTCAGTCAACAATGATTTCAAATATAAAAGCAGATATCAGTCGCATCAATTATTTTAGACGTGCTGTTCAGAGGGTAATCGTTCAGGATCGACAACGTTTTGAAGTGATCTCTCACAGATATGACATTAATGACAATGACAGTCGCTACATCCGAGTACGCATGCGTGAAAACCGCGCCGTGACAATGAGAGTGATGCAATTATTAGATAAACGCATAACGTCTTACGACAAAGCAATTGAATATGCCGGACTTCAATATCCAAGAAACACCTTTCAACCAATCCTGCCTGTGATGGATTTATTGAGAACTAAAGTTTCAAGTTTAAAATCTCAATATGAAAACTATGTTTATTTGGAAGGTGATGAGGACGAATACTCACGAAGACGCTCTTCCAACGGCGCGAAGTAAATTGGCGCGAAGTAAAAGCTTATAAGAAAAACAACCTAGGTTGTTTTTCTTGGCTTAACGGTCTCAACTTGAATTTGATCACATTTAGCTCGGTTGAGCATATTAATCACAGTACTTTTCATAACTGGATTATCAAAAGGGGCTCTTAAAACCAGCAATCCTTCTTCATTAGGTACATTAATAGGCAACGCGTCATTATCACCTTTAATATGATCAGGCCCTAAAAGAAGAAGGCTGGTCTCCTGGCGAACAAAATCAAACCCGTCTGCCGCGTAAAAGTTTTTGCCATCAGGATCATAAATAGCAATAGACCAATACCCACGTAAGAGTTCAAAATCAACCTGCACAGGCCCCTTTGTGACATCATAGCGGCATATGGCAAAACTCATATCCGGCGCATGAAAGGCCCAAAGACGATTAGCCTCTGTAACCGAATTCACAATGAGCATTTCATTGACTTTGGTAAAGTTTTGCAATCGTTTCCAAGCATCATTCTCAGAAACAAGCGGAATTGCAAGTACCGCACAAAAATGAATGATGAGGGCAAGTATAACAGTCGCAGAACCCCATAATATATGCCTGATGGTCATTAGCAGGACACCCGTTTAATTAATGGCAAAGGTACATCTCC
Organism: uncultured Methyloligella sp.; assembly: GCA_964022745.1. Classification (GTDB taxonomy): domain Bacteria; phylum Pseudomonadota; class Alphaproteobacteria; order Rhizobiales; family HXMU1428-3; genus HXMU1428-3. Next base: position 2,450 of record CAXIDO010000080.1, read on the forward strand.
ATTATTTTTAACCTGAGCTTCACTCAATTGCTTTCGATAGAGACGGAAAACCAAAACAAACGGCCCTTTATCTCCAAGGGGGAGCCAATTGGCTGGTTGAACAGTTTGGGATAAATAAATTCTAAAACCGCCATCAAATTTGATCATAGAACTGCCTGCATTAAAACTATACCGTTCTATGTCGTTTTTAAAAACTTGACCCTTATGGTCATAAGCAGCCATGGTCCACCACTTGGCATTCACCGCAGAACTTTCAACAACATACGTACAGCTGGTATGTAAGCGCCGGTGAGCATTGTCATAAAGAGCATAATAGGTTTGCACAATATTGGGTGGTAGAGGTAACTGCCCTGTTTTAGCAATATAAGCTCTTGTATAAGGGTCCGCGTTTAAATGTGCTGCGTCTTTCCAGCTTTTCCAGCCTGCAACGCGCTTCGCTGCCAGGCCAGAGCCAGTGCTTAAGGAAAGAGCTGTCAGACCAAAACCAATTAAAATAGCCATGAAAATATAGGTAACAAACCTTATAAAAAATAACATAGTGTCAAGTCCGGCCTATTAGTTTTGTTTCTTTGTAGGGGGAAGAGGTGTTCCCTTTAATTCAATTTTAGCTTGCTGCTTTGCGGGTGTTTTTTTAGCCGGCGCAATAGAGCCAAAATTATCCTTGGCTTTTTGGAGTAAGGTGCCAATTGAGCCAAGCAGTTTAAAGGTGCGTTTTGGCATCCTCTCATCTTTTGTGTCGTCAAAATTTGCTTCAGGATTGTTCGCACGCAGATAAGCTAATCGTTTGCGCTCAGCCACTTGAACAGGGTGTAGAGGTAATCCTGGAATCTCAGGAATATTCATTGAACGATGAGCTTTAGCCATATAGTCATGCCATGTTTGTGTTGGCAAGCTACCCCCTGTAACTCGATTAGTCGGTCGACTATTGTCATTACCAAACCAGACACCAGTTACATACTTGCCCGTAAACCCTAGAAAGAACGCATCCTTATAACCTTGACCTGTTCCTGTTTTACCAGCAGAAACTGTGAAGTCTAGATTAGCACGGCGTCCTGTTCCACCTGTCACCACTTTACCAAGCATCTGATTGAGCATAGCTATATGTTTAATATCAAAGATTTGTTCCTGGCCTTTAGGCTCATCCTTGTCACGCGAATAGACCACTTTACCCTGATCAGTCCTAATCTCAACAACGGAATAAGGACGTACTTTTTTACCACCGTTTGCAAACGTGGCATAACCGCCGGTATGTTCAAGTAATGACAATTCAGCAGTACCAATCGGCATCGTACAGTTGGGGCGCACACCTCTGAGACCAAGCTTGACAGTATTTTCAACAACCTTTTTATGTCCAACTTTTTTGGCGAGCCAAACAGGAATAGTATTAATACTCTTAGCAAGAGCAAGTTCAAGAGTAACAGCCCCTCGATATCTCCGGTTATAGTTTTTAGGTGACCAACGATTACAAACCACAGGATAATCAACCACACGGCTATTTGGTTTAAAACCAGCCTGAATAGCTGTTAAATAAACATAAGGTTTAAATGTAGAGCCAGGCTGCCGTTTCGCGTTTACAGCTCTGTTAAATTGACTTTCGCCATAATCATTACCACCAACCATAGAGCGCACAGCTCCCTCAGTGGTCATAGAAACCAAAGCAGCTTCAGAAACACGTTTTGACTTGCGGTTAGGCAATAGCACATTAGAAACCGCTTCAACAGCATATTGTTGCAACTCCATATCAACAGTTGTTTGCACTGTTAAAGAAAGTTCACCCTTTTTAGCAGTTAGGCGCTGGACTTCATCAAAAGCCCAGTCAAGAAAATGCTCTGGACTATTTAAGTTATCAGCTTGAGACACAGGAACAGCCGGGTTCAAACGCGCACCATGAACTTGCCCCTCTGTCATAAATCCAGCTTCAACCATATTATCGAGAACTTCGTTTGCCCGCGCTCTGGCTGCAGGCAAGTTTGCATGGGGAGAATAACGGGTAGGTGCCTTAAACATGCCGGCCATCATAGCCGCCTCCGCTAAACTGATCTCACGAGCGGATTTGCCAAAATACAATTGCGCAGCAGCTTCAATACCGTGAGCACCACCACCCATATAGGCGCGATCAAGATAAAGACGTAAAATCTCTTTTTTCTCATAATGATTTTCAAGCCAAAGGGCGAGAAAAGCTTCTTTAATTTTCCGGTCAATGGTTCGCTCTGAAGAAAGGAATAATAGTTTGGCCAATTGCTGGGAGAGAGAGCTACCCCCTTGAACAACACCATTAGCACGCGCATTCTCAACAATAGCTCGTAGCGTGCCAAAAATATCAATACCGAAGTGCGTGAAAAAACGCCGATCTTCTGTGGCCAATACAGCTTTAACAAAATGATCCGGTAATTCATCAACAGGCACCGAAGCATCATGCAAAATACCACGATGCCCAATTTCATTGCCATACCTATCCAGGAAAGTGACGCTGAGTTCGCCGCGAGCAAGCCAATCACCTTTTTCAATGATGCGAACAGAGGGGATACAAAGAGCTGCCATGACCACAAAGCCAGCAACGCCCAAATTAAACCCTTCAGACAAGCCTTCATTTAGTAATTTACGATAACCTGATAGATGAAAACGGGAAAAGAAACTGGTGTAAGACTTCCAAATGTTTTTGATAAATAGCCAAAAACCAAAGACCCCCGAATCCAGCTTGGAATCGAGTGAAAGCAAATTAACAGAGTGCTGGCGCTCTCCCTTTTTAAACATCCATTCAGGCACAGCTTTTCTTCCCCATAAATCTATGGTTAGTTTAAAAAATGAATATGGCATTCTGGCGGTAAAAACTCAATCAGTTGATCAAGTCAAACTAGGGTTTTGCACTTGAAATACGCAAGATTGAAGCAAAACAAGGCACTTCAGTGATGGAAGACAATTTTTGGGAGAAGAAACAGCTCACTGAGATGAATGACAAAGAGTGGGAAGCGCTTTGTGACGGCTGCGGTGCTTGTTGTCTAATTCAGCTTGAAGATGAAGATACTAAAGAGCGTATGTTCACGAAAGTGGCATGTAAATTATTGGACATTGGCGCATGTCGTTGTAAGTCCTATGAAAATAGGCATGATATTGTCGAGACATGTAGTAAAGTTAGCCTGGATCTTCTTAAAACTGCCGATTGGTTGCCCCCAACCTGTGCCTACAGGCTATTATTTGAAGGAAAACCACTCCATTGGTGGCACCCATTAATCTCTCAAGACCCTGAATCAGTTCATCTGTCAGGCGTGTCAGTAAGAGGCTGGGCCCGAAGTGAAGAAGACATTGGCGATGAAATAGATGAAAAATACTATGCACCTAATTTATTCGCAGAATTCACGAAATAGGAAAAAAATCACAATATAGGAATTTATATGTTGACAGCGCGCCGGTATTGCGATATAAATGAGGTACAGTCAGAAAAGTGCGTCACTTAGGTTTAGAAGCTAAGGGGCACAAATAAGCGCGGTTGCTAGTGGGCAATCTAAAGCGTAATGAAAAGTTGCTAGTGGACAATCTGAAGCGAAAACAAAAATAATCAACCAGCCAACATCTCATATGAGAGTTCGAGCTGGTTTTTTTATGCCAAAATTACTGGATCATTGATTAAAGGTCATCTTAGAGGATCAAAAATTCACATTGAAACAAAAAGCTTTTGAGCAAAATAAAAATTGGACACAAATTCAAAAAGCCTATGAAGACAAAACACAAACAGTCAAAGAAATTTGCGGACACTATGATTTAAAACAATCAGAGCTCTATAAATATGCCAAAGAAAATAATTGGTCGCTACGTTCAAATAAGAAAAAAAATCTAACAAATAAAACAACAGAACTTTCAAAAAAAGAAAGTCAAACTCGTCATTTAACAACACTGACGAATAAACTAACACAGCCACGAAAACCAACTGAAACACTCCAGGACGCATTGGAATTTATTACAATGGATTTAATGCAGCGCATTCAACAACGGACCCTAGAAAGTGAAGCTGATCATGATAAAGACGCGCGAACACTATCCTCATTAGTCAGGACATATGAAAAGTTAAAAGAAATGAAGTCGTCTAATTCATCAAATCAAAAAGGTGAGCAGCAACATCCCCCAATCAAAAAAGCCAATGAGGACGCAAAGCGCCGAGAAATTGCGACAAGCCTTGAAAAGCTCATTCAAGGGCTCTGAAAAAGAAACTGATGGTGCAAAGACAAGAGAGTTAAAAAAGTTTCTAGAGCAGCTACCACTCAAAGAATTAGAGGCGCTACAACATGATTGGCAAATTTGGGCAAGAGATGATCAACTTCCACCAAATCACTTAATAAAAGATCATGAGCAAGCCTGGAATATATGGCTCTTATTAGGGGGAAGGGGAGCTGGTAAAACAAGAGCAGGGGCTGAATGGGTGCGAGCTATGGCGCTGGGGATAAAGCCGATAACAACAGAGCCAGCAAAAAGAATAGCCCTTGTTGGAGAAACGCTGGGTGATGTTAGAAGAACAATGATTGAAGGTATTTCTGGTCTGTTGGAAATTCACCCACCAGAGGAACGCCCCCTTTTTGAACCTTCAAAGAGAAAACTAACCTGGCCCAATGGCTCGATTGCTGAAATGTACTCAGCCGAAGATCCTGAGAGCCTAAGAGGTCCACAATTTATGGCAGCTTGGTGCGATGAAATTTGCAAATGGCCACACGCGCAAGACACATGGGATATGCTGCAGTTCGCGTTACGGTTAGGAGAAGCACCGCGTCAAGTTGTGACAACAACGCCCCGAGCAACCGCGTTATTAAAAGGCATAATCGCAAATGATAAAACAGTGATCCAGCGCTCAATAACACAAGATAATAGTGCAAATTTATCGGTTAGTTTTTTAAAAACCGTTGAGGAAAAATATGGTGGTACAAGACTAGGCCGCCAGGAGCTGGACGGTGAACTTATCGAAGATCGCGAAGATGCTCTCTGGCAAAGAGATCAAATAGAGAAGCTACGGATAAGAAAAGCTCCTGAACTCGAGCGGATCGTAGTTGCAATTGACCCACCAGTCACAAGCGGAGAAAAAGCGGATTTATGCGGTATTGTAGCAGCGGGTATCAGTCAAGAGGGACAAGGCTTTGTATTAAATGACCAAAGCGTAAAAAGGGCCACGCCGTTAAAGTGGGCTCAAATTGCAGTTGACCTGTTTCATGAAATGCAAGCTGATCGCATAGTCGCTGAGGTAAATCAAGGTGGTGAACTCGTTGAAACCATTCTGCGTCAAATAGATGAAACCGTCCCAATAAGAAAAGTACATGCAAGCCGTGGGAAGTATTTACGAGCTGAACCGGTTGCCGCTCTATATGAACAAGGTCGCATCAGTCATGTTGGTTGCTATGAAGAACTGGAAGATCAAATGTGTGACTTTGGACCTGGCGGTTTGTCAAACGGAAAAA
>CAXIDO010000081.1:0-7881 GCA_964022745.1 uncultured Methyloligella sp.
ACACACAAGGATGGACATAAGGTCAGCAAATGTGACCATATAGTCCGGAACGCCTCCGCCGCCTCCACCTTTGTTTTTCAATCCCATATCAAACTCTCACTAAACTCGAAAAAATAAATTTATAAACGTCTTTAATTAAGCCGCAGCTGCCTCAGGTGTCGTTTTTTGTTTTGCTGTCATGTAAGCTTCAAGCATTTCACGAATGAGAGCCGGAGCTTTGTTTTCACGAAGTTGCATCACACCATCAATCACAAGAGATTGGTTGACTTCTTCAATCGAAATTTTATTAGAAAGCTTATCAGCCATTGGGAGACAAATAAGGTTAGCCATCATCGCGCCATAAAGAGTAGTCAACAGCGCAACCGCCATAGCAGGACCAATCGCAGCCGGGTCATCCATAGCTGAAAGCATCTGCACCAGACCAACAATTGTACCAATCATACCAAAGGCCGGACCAGCATCACCAAGCATTTTATAAAAGCGCTGGGCTTCATCAAGGCGCTCCAAATAAAGGTCGCGCTCTTTTTCCATAGTTTCACGCATAAATTCTGCATCATAACCATCAGCGACATATTGCGTGCCCTTACTTAAAAATTCATCAGTAATGTCGACACCCTCAAGGCCTAGCGGTCCTTCTTTGCGGATGATTTCTGCGAGGTTGCAAATTTCATCAGTCATGTCGACAGGGCTTTTGGCTTTGTGAGTAAAACAAGCTTTAGCGCCTAGAACAAAAGATGTCATAGTATTAGAAAGAGGAAAGCGCATAATCGTCGCAGCAAAACCACCACCAAACACAATCAACATAGAAGGTACGTTGACAAACGTATCCAATGTGCCGCCTGACAAAATAGCATAAACAACGATGCCTATGCCGCCGATCAAACCAATTATTGTTGCTAAATCCATTATTCTAACCCCGACCAAAACTGCGAAATGGTGTGTCGCATGTATCAATTAGGGTTAATACTACGGGACTGATATGAATTAAGGCTAAAGCAAGTTGGTTAAAATTACCGCAAATTATGTATCAAAATGAAACGGTTATCGCGGTTGCTTGTGGGCAACCTGAAGCGCAATAATAAAGCGGTTGCTTTTGGGCATCTGAAACACAGAAAAAAGCGGATGCCGCGACGGTTGCTGGTAGGCAAGCTGAAGGAGCACTAAAAGAACGGGCATCTGAAGCACAAAAAAAGAACCGTGAGAGAAAACTAAAGAAAAACTAAGCAACACCAGCTCGTAACAAATCATGAATATGCACAATACCAACTGGTTTTTTATCGCGCAGAACAAACAGAGCGGTAATGCTTGAAGAGTTGATTTGCTCCAGTGCTGCACTTGTTAGCATATCTTCAGAAATGGTAATCGGGTCAGGCTTCATAATTTCAGACACTGTCTTTTTAAGCAAATCACTGCCCATATTACGGCGTAAATCACCGTCTGTAATAACACCAATCAGATGGTTGTCCACGTTTACAACCCCAAGACAACCAAAACTTTTCTCTGTCATTGTAACGATAGCTTCACTCATCAATTGATCATGCTTCACAAGTGGCAAACGATCACCACCATGCATTAAATCACTGACATGCTTCAAACTGGCACCAAGCTGACCACCAGGGTGAAACGTTTTGAAATCCGTCGCTGTAAAGCCTTTTGCTTCTAACAATGCAATAGCTAGAGCATCTCCAAGCGCTAATTGCATTGCTGTAGAGCTCGTTGGTGCCAAACCGTGAGGACAAGCTTCCTTTACACGAGGCAACACTAAGGCAGCATCGGAATTTTTTCCAAGGGCACTTTCTGAGCGAGAAGTAATTGAAATTAAAGGTACGCGAAATCTCTGAGCATAATTGATAATACTGGTAAGTTCAGCCGTCTCTCCAGACCAGGAAAGAGCTATGATAATATCATCCTTGGTAATCATACCAAGGTCACCATGACTGGCCTCACTTGGGTGTACGAAAAAGGCTGGAGTACCAGTCGAAGCGAAAGTCGCCGCAATCTTTTGTCCAATATGGCCGCTTTTACCAATACCGCTGATAATTACTCGACCTGGAGCATTTTGTATGAGGGAAATAGCTTTAGAAAAAACAGACCCTAGTCCATTTGATAAAAGGGCCCGCAATTCAGCTAATCCATCAATTTCACAATCGATAGTACGCAATGCAGAAGCCACAGCCGTATCAGTAACTGAAGAGCTATCTGATTGTTTTTGATTATCTTCTTGCAGTGAAATTGTCATAAACCCTTAAAATCCCTGAAAAATATGATCATTCAAATATCATAAGCTAAATTTAGCGTAAATAATGACCTTAGACACAACTCAGTACAAGAAAAATAACGGTCCGTTAACCATAATTAGGCACTTTATAAAGAGAAGGTTGCGTTAATTTGTTGTGTTAAAGGTGTTATTATGAAGTTCCGTCTTTTCGGCTGGCGTAAAAACAGCGAAAAAGCCATAAGTATACGGCTTGCGCTGGGCGTTTGTTTAGCTGTTTTTCCCCTCAACATCACCTATGCTCAAGAAGCAAATCCTTTTTCAGATCAAGCTGAACAGCAATTCAGAAATGAGCTCGATCGATATCGCACAAGAGCTCAGAATAATCCGCCTCCAGCAGGACAAAACACACCGCAAAGAAGAAGAGTTGAGCAAGACCGCCATGGCCAGGCAAACTCACTATTTGATGACCAGTTTAACCAACCACTCACAACTTTTGATCAAACAGAAGGAAACCGCGAAAACCGGATTGAAGCCTCCTCAAGAGATTCTGAATTCAGGGATAACCCGTTTGCAGGAAGAAGAGGACAAGATCGTTTCGAGCCAAACGGTGGTGAACTTAGAAATGTAGACCTAACAATAGATCGTCGCGAAGGAAATGCGCGCAGAGGTGCAGATAATGCCAACAACCGCCGCCGCACAGGTCCAGATGGAGAACAGGGGCGCGGGCTAAATCAAGATACTATCGAAGATAGAGATGCGATTGCTCAACTTGAAGGACGTGATGGAAACAACCAGCAAGAAGGGAACGCTGATCGTTTCGAAGAAGAATTCCTTGCAGCTGAACGAGAACTAGAAGGTGATGAGCAACAAGCACAAGATATCAACCCTAGAAATCGTAACCTAAGACAAGCAAATAATCGGCAAGTCCAAAGAGGAAACCGGCAAAGAGGACGACTGGCAAGAGGTCGGTTAAACGGAAATGCTCAGAGAAATGCCCGGGGTAATGCAAGACAGCAAACAGCACAAAACGCAGCCGAACAAAACTTTGCTGAAAACAATGATATCACGGGCTCTATTCGTAATAACGATTTAGAAGACACTTATGCAGCTGAAGGTAAGAGAATTGGTTCATTTCTCATTTTCCCAGAAGTGACAATCACCGGTATTTTAAGTGATAACCCAACAGCGTCTGTAAATAATGGTCCTGGTGACGAAGCTATTGAGATTGTACCCAATATTGTGATGCAATCAGATTGGGCGCGGCATAGCCTGCAGTTACGAGGTCAACTAAGAAAAAGCTATTATGAAGAGCTATCAAGTGAAAATATCGATGAGTTTTTGGTGTCAGCCACTGGTCGTATTGACATTCAAAACAATCAGTTTCTTGAACTACAAGCTAGAAAAGAACAAACACAAGATAGCCGCGGTGACATTGATAACTTAAATAGCGATGCGGAGTTAGCCAATTTAGACACGTTATTCCTTTCAGCTCTTTATGAATATCAGTGGAATAAAACAACTATGCGCCTCACGGGCGCCGTGACAGAATTTGATTATGAAGATGTTGTCGATGGTTTAGGTAACATTATCAACAATGATGACCAGGATTATCTGGAGACAAGTTTAACAGCACGTTTGTCATATACAGTTCATTCTGGTCTCTATGTTTATGTTGAAGGAAATTATATTGAAAGAGACTATGATAGCGCTCTGGATGATGATGGATTTCAAAGAGGCAATGATGAGCAAAACTATCGTGTTGGGCTTATACATGACCTGACATCAAAAATACGTTTTGAAGCAAGTATAGGATACCAGGGGCTTTTTGCTGACGATGCACGTTTTCTTGATGTGGAAGACTTGGTTTATGAAGCAACGCTAAACTATCGCCCGACAAGGCAGACCTCATTGATCCTGTCTACATCTAGAAGCTATGATGCAACAGATATCGCGGGCACTGTAGCCGTTGAAGAAACCAATTATTCAATTGCTGTAAATCATTATTTCCAACCTAAAATCTTACTCAATGCAAGTTTAGAGCATGAAGACGAAATCTTTGAGGGCATCAACCAATCCCAAAAGACCTTAACAGCAGCTCTAACGCTGCAATATATCTTCAATCGTCATGCACGGCTTATTGCTGGTTATGAATTTACGGATGTGAGCACAAATGATGGTGCCGATTATCAGGAAAACCAATTCCGGATTGGTTTAAATCTACGTCCATAAAAAAGTCACAACAAAAGATACTGATTAATAATGAAAAAACCCACCTTGTTTATTCAAGGTGGGTTTTTTAGTTATAAATAAAAAGAGCTAAATTCAGTCAATCAGCTTCTTGATAGCATCCTTAAATGAAGGGCCAATATCTTCGCGTTCAAGTGCAAATGCAACATTAGCAGCAAGAAAACCAACTTTAGAGCCACAATCAAAACTGCGACCTTCATATTTGCAAGCATGAAAATCCTGGCTTTCCATTAAAGTTTGCATCGCATCAGTGATCTGAATTTCATTACCAGCCCCTTGGGTCTGGGTCGATAAGATATCAAACACTTCTGGTTGCAATATATAGCGCCCCATAATAATGAGGTTAGAAGGAGCCAGACCTGGGTCAGGTTTTTCAACCATACCATTAATTGTCATTGTTGTACCTTCAGTTTCACCAAGGCTAACTACGCCATAATTAGTTGTTTCTTCAGGAGCAACTTCTTCTACAGCTAAAACATTCCCGCCAGTTTCATTGTAAATTTCCATCATTTGTGAAAGACAGCCTTTTTCAGCTTGTACCAGCACATCAGGCAATAGAAGGGCAAAAGGTTCATCACCAACCAGATCACGAGCACACCAAACAGCATGACCAAGGCCTTTGGGAGACTGTTGGCGCGTGTAGCTTGTTTGTCCTGCTTCAGGCAAAAGATCGTTAAGCATTTTTAATTGCTCAAACTTGCCGCGTTCTTTAAGGGTTGATTCAAGTTCAACCTGTTTGTCGAAATGATCTTCGATAACGGTTTTATTGCGGCCTGTCACAAAAATAAAGTGCTCAATACCAGCCGCTTTAGCCTCATCGACAACATGTTGAATAATAGGACGATCAACAATGGTCAGCATCTCTTTTGGCATAGCTTTCGTCGCGGGCAAAAATCGAGTGCCAAGCCCGGCAACAGGTAAAATAGCTTTCCGAATAGGTTTTATCGTTCCCAAAATTCTTACCCCTTTGAATATATTTATGAATAAGCCAGATAACCTGAGCTTATTCTAACAATGACTATAGAATCAAAAAATAACTTAATAAGACCATATAAATAACAAACTATTTACCATATAGAAATGAAATTCATGGCGTTAAACTGGGAATTAATACGTCTCATGTTATGGAGAAATCGCATTATAAAAAAATAATGTTTCATAAATAAGTAGTTTTAAAAACCATCATTTTTATGCCTTGGGGATTCCCAGAAACGCAAGTGTTATTAAAAAGTATCCTTTGAGGGGTGAGAATAACGAATGAGACAAAGCTGCAACATATCTACAGGTTTATTGATTTAAATAAAATTATGAAGATATGAAGTTAACTTGCTTTCATATATAGATAAAAACACTTCGAAATTAAAATGGCGCAAAATGCGGAATGAATAAAGGTTAAGGGGTTCAACATGGCAATCTTGGTAACAGGTGGAGCAGGTTTTATTGGCAGCCACACAGCTTTAGCTCTACGAGATAGAGATGAAGATGTAATTATTCTTGATAATCTGAGTACCGGATTTGAATGGGCCATCCCTGAAGGTGCAGAATTAGTCGTAGGTGATATAGCAGATAAAGACTTGGTATCAACTGTTATTCAAACACGAAACATCTCAGCCATAATCCATTTTGCTGGTTCAATCGTCGTACCGGAATCAATTGAAGATCCTCTTGGCTACTATCATAACAATACCTGCAAATCTCGCGATTTAATCGCCTGCGCGGTAGCAAATGATGTGAAGAATTTTATTTTCTCATCAACAGCAGCTGTTTATGGCATGCCAGAAGTAAATCCAGTAACGGAAGAAGCTGTAAAAGCTCCAATATCACCATACGGAACATCAAAATTGATGACTGAATATATGTTGCGAGATACAGCTTTTGCAACGGATCTCAATTATGTCGCTCTCAGATACTTTAATGTCGCTGGAGCTGATCCAAAAGGGAGAGCTGGCCAATCAACCCCCAGAGCCACTCATCTAATTAAAGTGGCCTCAGAAATAATCCATGGACCACGGACTGAAATGAATGTATTCGGCACCGATTATCCAACATCAGACGGCTCTTGCATACGTGATTATATCCACGTGTCTGATCTGGCAACAGCCCATTGCATTGCTCTAGAGCACCTGCAAAAAGGTGGCGAGAGTAAAGTTTACAACTGTGGTTACGGTAAAGGTTTCTCCGTACTGGAAGTGATAGAGGCTGTAAAACGAGCTTCAGGTCAAGATTTCACAGTTCATATGGCAGACCGCCGTGCAGGTGACCCTGCCGAGCTCGTCGCAAGTTCAAAATTAATCCGAGACGAACTGGGCTGGACACCTGAATATGATGATCTCGATCTGATTGTGAAACATGCATTGGCATGGGAAGAAAAGCTAAACTCCCTAAGAAAAGCATCTTAAAATATATAAATCGCCATATTTTCAAACCACTCTTAAAAATAGAGCCTGTCACTTAAAAGTGGATACCGGTTTTAAGCTTTGCGGATGCGAGTGGGCATCTGAAGCATAAGCGGATGCGAGTGGGCATCTGAAGCATAAAATGACAGGCCTAAACAAAGAAACAAGAGCATGTCTTCTACTTCAATAAAATGAGACAAGCTTTTGTGTGTAAATACAGTAGCTATTGGGTGCATTTTTGCATGTGATACCTAGAATTGTAGAGCAAATATTTTAAAAAGGGTGGGGTTATGAAGCAAGCCGAGGTAGGCAAACAATGCAAAAAATTAAATTGCACCAACTTTATAAGCCTTATTATCTTTGGACTAATAAGCGTTGCTATAGCGAGCAAAGAACTGCATGCTAACGAAAAGCTTCACACTAGCAAAGAGCAAGCTATTTCAGAACCTAAACTTGCGCTTTGGAAAAATGAACTCTGGAAAAAAGCAGAACAACTTCAAATCAAGCGATCCACTTTTGATCGTGCTATAAAAACGTTAGAGCCCAACTACAAATTACCTCGGGTTCGAACACATAAAGCCTGGGCTCAAATCAAAAGAGCTCAAGAAAAAAGCAAAAAGACTGGCGCAAAAAAGCCTGTTATGAAAAATGGTCTACCTTTATCTTGCTACCGTCCAAGACAAAGCGAGTTTCTATTCCCGACCAAATATTTTCCAAAAAAACATATGAACTCGCTTGTATCCAGGGGAAAAAAATTAAAGAAAAAATACGGCAAAACATTCAAGGAAATTGAAGAGAAATACGGAGTGGATATCCGTGCTGTTCTTGGAATATGGGGCAGAGAAACGGCTTTTGGTGCCGCTAAAAACCGTTTTGATGGTGTAAAAACACTTCTATCCCTCGCCTATGCTAGCGCTCCGGAAAAACGCGAGCAACACACCACGAACTTGCTAAGCGCTTTAAAATTTATAGATGATGGTCACATCTCCATTAAAAATTTTAAAACATCTTTTGCAGGTG
>CAXIDO010000082.1:0-7834 GCA_964022745.1 uncultured Methyloligella sp.
TATTTTTTTCAGTTTTGGGAGAGCTTCTATGGGACTTAGATTTTCGAAATTTTTAATAGTGGCTGCTTTAGCGACAACATCAACGCTATCTATCAATCAGGCCAATGCTGGAGATGCTTTAAAAACAGAGGATATGGTTCGGGCATTAAAAGCGGCACCGGTGAAACGTTTGACCCGCAGTTTGGGAGCGACGGCCGTTGATAAGGAGCGGATTAAAAGCCGCGGGTTGGTGATTGAGGTTGCGAAAAAACAAGTAGAAGAGCAAACTCATGAAGACCGTAAAGAGATTACAAAAATCATTAAAAAATATAAATTGCCTACAATCGATCTGACAATTTATTTCAAATATAATTCAGCTGACATTTCACCATCGTCGATCCCGACTATGATAAAGCTTGGCCGCGCTTTAAGTGACAAAGAACTTAAAGAGGGAACGTTTCTTGTGGCTGGACATACTGATGCCAAGGGCAGTGACCATTATAATCTAACTCTTAGTCAACGCCGCGCGAAAGCAGTTAAGCATTTCTTGATGGAGAATTTCTCTATTGGACATGGTAAGCTTGTAGCCGTTGGTTATGGTGAAGAAGAGTTAAAGGATTTCCATGATCCTCATTCTGGTGAAAACCGCCGCGTTCAAGTGACGAACTTAACGCACTAGTTATCTCTCCCGGCTATTCCATGAGCTGAAGCTCATGAGCCTCCGAGGGGCGGCGCTTGCGCCGGGCTACACTGGCGCTTCGCCATGTCCTGACGCCGAATTGGCGCCACTCCTTTTTCGTGTAGTTAGTTTTTTTAACTAATATTTTTGATTTTGTAAATTGGAACCCTCTTTCAAAATTTGAGAGAGGGTTTTTATTTTGGTGTGTTTTGCATTAGGCTTGATCACATGTTTGTCACGTATTGGTTAGGTGACCGTTATCACGTTTATGTGTACCTCTAAATAATAAGAACATTTAAAATTTGTTTCGTAGATACCATTTGGGAGTGTTTATCTGATGTCGATGAATATTTTTTTTCAATACGCTATGATTGGTCTTGTTTCTCTTTCTGCGCATTTTATCTTTTTAATCGGTTTGCTTTTTATCTATGCCGTTTTTCTTTTCATCATTGATAAGGGGCAGACAAAGGATAGCATTAGACATAACTATCCTGTCATTGGTCGTTTTCGAACAATTTTTACAGAACTTGGTGAGTTTTTTAGACAATATTTCTTTGCCATGGACCGTGAAGAAATGCCATTTAACCGGGCTGAACGGGATTGGGTTTATAAATCATCCAGAGGTGTTGATAATACTGTTGCGTTTGGATCTACGAAGAATTTAGGCGTCACTGGCACTGTGATCTTTAATAATAGTCCGTTCCCTTTGCTGGATGAAGATGCAGTCGAGCCGCCTGAAATTGTTTTTGGTCCTCATTGTGCAACCCCTTATTCGTCAAAATCCATCATTAATATTTCAGGTATGAGTTTTGGTGCTTTATCTGGACCAGCAGTTAAAGCCCTTTCTAAGGGTGCTGAAATGGCTGGTTGCTGGATGAATACAGGTGAAGGTGGGTTGTCTCCTTATCATTTACACGGCAAAGCGGATATTGTTTTTCAAATTGGTACGGCTAAATATGGTGTGCGGGATAAAGAAGGAAAACTTGATCATGAGAAAATGAAAGAGCTTGGCACATTTCCTTTTATTAAAATGTTTGAAATTAAGCTGAGCCAGGGTGCGAAACCTGGTAAAGGCGGGATTTTACCAGGTGAAAAGGTAACCCCAGAAATTGCTAAAATCAGAGGCATTGCTGTTGGTGAACCCTCGATTTCATTTAATCGCCATCCTGAGATCAATAGCATACCCGACTTAATGAATTTCATTGAGCAAATTAGAGAACTGACTCAGAAACCCGTTGGAGTGAAAATGGTTGTTGGTTCTGAGGATTGGTTTGATGATTTGGCGGCTGAAATACATAAACGGGGTATTGCATCAGCTCCTGATTTTATCACTGTTGACTCAGGTGATGGTGGCACAGGTGCCGCACCAATGCCCTTGATTGATAATGTTGGTTTGCCCATTCGTCAGGCGTTGCCTTTGGTTGTGAATAAGCTGAATGAAGTGGGTTTGCGGGACCGTATTAAAGTGATTGCGTCTGGTAAGTTGATTACTCCAGCTGATGTTGCCTGGGCTTATTGCGCTGGGGCCGATACTGTTGTTTCGGCGCGCGGGTTTATGTTTGCTTTGGGTTGTATTCAGGCGCTTAAATGCAATAAAAACACCTGCCCTACAGGTATCACTACTCACAATGCTAGTTTACAAAGTGGGTTAGACCCTGCTGAAAAGTCCGTTCGTGTGAAAAATTTTGTGAACAAAATTCATTATGGATCAGGTCTTATTGCTCATTCATGTGGAGCAGCGCATGTGCGGGAATTACGTCGGTGTCATTGCCGCATTGTGCAGAACACTGGGGAGGCTAAGCAATTTAATGAGCTTTTTCCAGATGTGAGAAGTCAACCAGGGGCTCAAATAACTTAAGAACATGAAGCTGCATTGCACATTGGCTTCACTTTCGATAAGAGTAAATCTTAAATTTATGACATATTTTGAGGGAGTTTTCGTTGGGACAGATTTATACACTTGAACCCAAAACCGGTACACCAAATTCATTGGTGATGTTTTTGCATGGCTATGGTGCAAATGGTCAGGATTTGATTAGCATTGGCAATGAATGGCAGGATCAATTGCCGAATACCGTTTTTGTCAGTGCTGATGCGCCTGAACCTTGTGCGATGAACCCGTTTGGTGGGTTTCAATGGTTTGACCTTACTATGAGAGATCCCACAGAATATTGGCGCGGTGTTAATAAGGCTGCGCCAGCTTTAAATGAATTTATTGATGAACAGCTCAAAGCTTACAGTCTTACTGATGATGCTTTGGGTTTGGTTGGGTTTTCTCAAGGGACTATGATGGCATTGCATGTTGGTTTGCGCCGCAAACTTGCCCCAGCAGCTATCGTTGGTTATTCAGGAAAATTAGCTGGCCCAGAACACTTGGCTAAAGAAATGACTGTGAAGCCACCTGTATTGTTGGTTCATGGTGATGTGGATGAGGTTATTCCAGTGGCCGCTCTTAGTGAGGCGGAAACGGCTTTGCTTGATGCCGGGGTTAAGGTTCGTTCTCATATATCTCGCGGTGTTGGTCATGGGATTGACCTTAGTGGGCTAAAACTTGGCGGTGAGCATTTAACAGCTCATTTAAAGTGATGGTTAGTCGTTAAGTAGGTTTTCTGCTGCAAGTCATTTTTATTTTAAAATGAACGTATTTGTGGCTGTTAAATCACGGAACTTTGAAAACTCTAAGAGCGTGTTGATTTTGATGAATATTAAGACACGCTCTAAGTTTTTATTTTAGCGAGTTGTTTTTCGCATTACCGGTATCCACTTATGTGCAACACGCTGAAATCTCATCTTTACTTTGTTGTGGGGATGAGACATGCTTTCCTTATGAACAACCTGACTTGTCATTTTTCTGTGATAGGAGACTGATAAATCGGGGTAGTAGTTTGAATTTGTGTGTTTATTTTTAGCTCGTATTCATTCGTTGCGTCAGTTTTTTTGATGTTGAATTTTGTGTTGTGTTAAAATTATACTATAACAAATTTAATGAGGCCGCTTTGCTTATTTGGATGAGATAGTCTCATCTTTTTAGTAAAGACTCTCTTTTTAAGTAGAGATACTTTGTTTGCGAATACATCTTGCGCTTAAGTAAGGCCTTGCAATCGTGAGGATTGATGCCTGTGATGAGACAAACGCGTTCTCCGGATGCCTGCCCGGCACTGGTTCTTAATGCGGATTTCAGACCGCTTAGTTATTATCCTTTGTCATTATGGAGTTGGCAGGAGGCAGTGAAATCTGTTTTTCTTGACCGGGTCAATATTATACAGACCTATGACAAGCAAGTGCATAGCCCTTCTCTTAATATGAACTTACCAAGTGTGGTTGCGCTGAAGAATTATGTGAGCCCGGCGCGATATCCAGCGTTCACACGTTTTAATTTGTTTTTGCGTGATAAGTTTAGCTGCCAATATTGCGGTGACACGGATGACCTTACATTTGATCATGTTATTCCGCGCTCGAAAGGTGGCTTAACGCGCTGGGATAATGTTGTGGCTGCTTGTGCGCCTTGCAATTTGCGCAAGAGCAATATGATGCCTGAAGTTGCTGGTATGATCCCAATGCAAAAACCATTTCGGCCAACAGTTTTCCATCTTCATAAAAATGGTCGTTTATTCCCGCCGAATTACCTGCATGAAAGTTGGCTTGATTATCTTTATTGGGATACTGAGCTTGAGGAATAGTTTTTGCTCTGTTTTCTCTCACGGGCTATTCTGCTGCTTCGCTGCAGGCACTCCGAGGAGCGGCGCTAAGCGCCGGATGCCTCTGGCGTCATGTACGTGCTCTGAAGGAGAGCACTCCCTTCTTCGTGAATTTAGTTCTTTTGCTTTTTCTTATGGTTTCTGACACCGAATTGTCGTCATTATTTCTTTGTTTAGAGAGATAGAATTAGGTAAATCTGCATGTTGAAATTTTAGCAAGGTGATTGAGGTCACCTTGCTTTGTTTTCTTAAGCTGTGGCTTTTTCTGCTTCTTCTTCTTCGATTTTAAGAACATCTTCCAAAGCTTTGCGGATTTGGTATTGGCGTTCTTTATTGGTGATTTTGCCGCCAAGAAGGTCTGTGACATAGAATACGTCGATCGCTTTTTCACCATAGGTAGCAATATGAGCGCTTGAGATATCCAGGTTCAAGTCACTGAGGGTTTTGGTCAGATGAAATAAGAGACCTGGCCGGTCAAGCCCGCGCACTTCGATCACAGTTAGATCGTTAGACAAGCTGTTATCAATGGTCACATCTGGTGCAACTTTAAAGGCAGATATGCGGCCTCTCATTGTGGCTGGTTTTTGCAGCATGTTGTTGAGATGTTTTTTACCGCGAATGAGTTGGTTTAGTGTGTCCGCTATGGTTTGAGCGCGGCGTTGTTCGTCTTCGGCATGATCAAACTCACGGCTGATGCACACAGAATCGATTGCCATGCCATCTAGTGTGGTTGTTACTTGGGCGTCGATAATATTGGCACCTGAGGATGCACAACTGCCGGCTAACATTGAAAGCAGCTTTGGATGAGCTGTGGTGAAGATGGTGATTGAAGTGTGAGCTGTGAAGGCATCACTTGAGACTTCAAAGGCCAACTCTTTTTTCTCTTCTTCGGCTGATTTCATTAGTTTGGCTTGTTCGTACTGGGTGTCCAAATCTGTTTTTAGCCAATAGGAATCAAAGTGCCGCGTGGTGTAATTATCTAGCTGAGCAGGGCTCCATTTTATTGTTGGGTCGGCTTCAGCTTTTTCGCGGAACTCATTAATTGCCAGGTTCACTTGTGAGCGGTGTGTATCTTCGCTATGTCCGTTTGATAGGTAGAGGTTTGTTTCCTGGTAAAGGGTTCTTAGTAACTGTCCTTTCCAGCCATTCCATGTACCTGGTCCAACAGCGCGGATATCACAAGCGGTTAAGATGACAAGGAGTTTTAGTCGCTCCCTGCTTTGCACGATATCTGCAAAATCTTTAATGGTTTGCGGATCGTTTAGGTCTCGGCTTTGAGCAAACGAACTCATGGTTAAATGTTCTTCGATTAGCCATGCAACGATATCTGTTTCTGCGTCAGTGAGGCCAAGGCGTGGGCATAACCTTCTAGCAACACGAGCGCCGGCAATTGAATGGTCTTCTTTGCGCCCTTTTGCGATATCATGAATGAAAACCGCTACATAAAGAGCGCGCCGGTGAGAAATTTTTTGCATTAAATCATGAGAGAGAGGAAGTTCTTCTTCCCCTTCGCCGCGATCTATCCAGGCTAGTTCCGCTAGCGAGCGAATGAGGTGTTCATCGACTGTGAAGTGATGATACATGTTAAATTGCATCATAGATGTGATCTTGCCGAAATCGCGAATAAAACGACCTAAAACACCGGATTCATTCATGCCGCTTAAAACTTTTTCCGGGTTGTCTTTGGAGCATAAAATATCGAGAAAGATTTTATTAGCAGTTTTGTTTTTTCTTAAATCCGCATCGATTAAACGCAGTGAATGGCGGATTTGGCGCATGGCTGTTGGATGCAAGAGTGTGTTGTATTTACTTGCTATGTAGAAGATTCGGATGAGGTTTACTGGATCGCGTTTGAAAGTGTCTTTGTGGACTGTATTGAGGCGGCCATTCTCAATTCTGAAATCAGAAGATTTGCGAAGCTCTCGTCTGTTTTTCCAGCCCAAACCTTCTATCAACTGGTTGAGTTTAGGAGCGGCTTTTAATTGTTTCATTTCAAGGTCAGCGCAAAGCACGCGTGTGAGGTTGCCGACTTCTTTGGCTGTTAAGAAATAGTGCTTCATGAAGCGCTCAACCGCTTGCATGCCTTTTCTATCTGAGTAGCCAAGGCGTTCAGCCATAGATTTTTGAACTTCAAATGAAATGCGTTCTTCGGGGCGTTTGGTTAGGAAATGCAAGTGGCATCTCACTGTCCATAAGTAATCGTCAGCATGTTTGAAGCTATGATATTCTTCAGCGGTGAAAACACCAGACGTTGAAATGTTACTGCCGGTTGTTTCAAAGTTTAGATATTTTGCAATCCAATGAAGGGTGTGGAGATCTCTTTGGCCGCCTTTACCATCTTTGACATTTGGTTCAACCATATAGCGTGAAGCACCTGATCTTTGGTGGCGTTCATCGCGTTCGGTTAATTTAGCTTCGATGAATTCGCGGGCGGTGCCTTTGATGACTTTTTCTTTGAAACTATCCAGAAATTCTTCATAGAGAGTTTCTTCTCCCCAGAGATATCTACTGTCGAGCATTGCTGTTCGGATGGTCATGTCTGATTTGGCAAAGCGAACCGTTTGCTCAATCGAGCGGGTGGCGTGACCGACTTTAAAGCCCATATCCCATAAGAGATAGAGCATATATTCTACAACGCTTTCTCCCCATGCGGTTTGTTTGTAGGGAAGGAGAAATAGCAAATCGATATCAGAGCCAGGAGCGAGAGCGCCGCGGCCATAGCCGCCCGTTGCCACCACGGCGATGCGCTCGGCAGAAGATGGATTATGCGCTCTGTGAATATGTTTTGTGGTGAAATCGTAGATAACTCGAATTAGTTCATCTTGAAAATGTGAAAGTCCTTCAGCGCAAAGCCTACCATCGCCATCTTCGAGTAAGTTTATTTCAGCCTGGGAATGAGCGTGTTTTTTTACCTCACAGAGTTTGGCTAATACTTCCTGGCGTAATTTGCTTTCTTGTTTTTGATATTTGCGCCATAGCTCGGTAATTTCATCTCTTAGCTGATTGGGAGTGAAAAAAGGGGGCTTGCTTGTGAATAATTTATCCATATGACTTTCTAGGTACGGCTCTTGTGAATGAATGTCTTCTTAAATTGAATAGGTTAATAATTGTTAGGATTAGTCTAGCATAAACCTGTTTCTTTTCGCTAGAGAACTCTTAATGTCTTACGCCTTTGGATAATTTTTTCTTTAAAATTTTTCTTCTAAGGTTTCTGCTGAGAGATGGTTTTTAATTTATAAAGCATATCCAGGGCGTTTTTCGGTGTTAATTCATCTGGATTTAGGTTTGATAGCTCGTCTTGTAATTTATCGCCAATTGGGTTTGGTTTTGCCGTTTCTTCTGTCTCTTCTTCATTTTCAGGGAGTTCCATTGAAAATAACGGCAGATCTTCCAATTGGTTTATGCCACCAGATTTCTGATTTTTATTCTCTAAAACATTGAGGACTTCATTTGCTCGTTTAATTACGGCTTTGGGAAG
>CAXIDO010000083.1:0-7832 GCA_964022745.1 uncultured Methyloligella sp.
GTCGATGCTTCCATTAGCTGTTTGTACAATAACTGGTTGGCTTGCATTGATTTTTTTAAGATGTTCCAGAACGGCGTGACCGTCGATATCTGGCATGACCAAATCTAACAGAATGAGCGATATTTGCTCTTTTTCGGAACTTTCCATGATGCTGATGGCTTGTTTGCCACCATCTGCAACTTTTGTTTCAAACCCGAGGCGTTTGATGGCTTCGCACAAGATTCTGCGTTGCGCAGGATCATCGTCTACAATAAGAACGCATTGCGGCATACTATATCACTCTACTCTTTACTCTAGTGACCTTGGTTCCTCAGGATTTTATTGAAATAAATTTCTTAAAGCTTATCTTTTGAAAGACTGAAATGAGATAAACTAATTTATTTCTTGAACCGGGTAAAAAAGGTCATTACTCAACATTACTTCGTCCATGTTGGACAATAAGAGTAAATAAGAAGTTTATTTTTGACTGATTTTTGATCGAACTGGGTAAAATTTTCCGATTTCTATGGATGGTGGAAATTTTCTTCATGGGTTAGAATGGGGCAAATCACAGCAAATTTTTAAGTTTAAATGCCTATTGGGCACAACTTGTTAAAGTTTCCAGGTCACCTAATCTAAGGTGAATTTTCTACAAAATAATTTTGATTCAAGGATGAATGAGCGTGAATTCTAAAAAGTTTGGATTGTATGATACGGCATCTAACCACTTATTTGATGAAAGTTCGGTGGCAGTAGGTCTCTCTTCTCGTGGCGTTGTATATGGAGTGGCATCAGAGACGTTTGATGAAGGTGGTGCCCAGTTAGGCGCAATGCCTGAATGGGATTTGACGGACCTTTATGAAGGGCCAGAGTCTTCTAAATTACAGGATGATTTGAAACAATCCCAACAAGATGCTGTTTCTTTCCAAAGTGACTTTCAAGGTAAGATTGCTGAAATTGCTTCACGTGAAGATGGTGGCGCACAACTTGCTAAAGCCATTCGTCGCTATGAGGCTTTAAATGATAAGTTGGGGCGGATTGCTTCTTATGGGCAGCTTTTATACTCCAGTGATAATGAGAACCCAGTGCATGCGAAGCTGCATGGTGACCTTATGGAACAGATTACATCGATTAGTTCTAACCTATTGTTTTTCGGTTTGGAATTTAATCGCCTTGAAGAAAGCCAAATTGCGACTTTGCTCAAAAATGAAGAGCTTGCCCATTACAAGCCGTGGATTGATGACTTGCTTTATGAGCGCCCTTACCAGCTTTCTGATGATTTGGAGAAATTATTTCATGATAAATCAGTTGTAGGGCGTGGTGCCTGGTCGCGTCTTTTTAATGAAACGATGACATCTCTTCGGTTTGAAGTTGGCGATGATACTTTGGCGCTTGAGCCTACCCTAAACTTATTGCAATCACCTGATGGTGAAAAGAGACGTGTAGCGGCGGCATCAATTGAAACAGTGTTAAATAAAGAAAAACGTCTGTTTACGCAGATTACGAATACGTTGGCTAAAGATAAAGAAATTGCAGACAGGTGGCGTAAATTTGAGGATGTGGCAGATAGCCGGCATCTTTCAAACCGGGTTGAGCGGGAAGTGGTTGATGCTTTAGTTTCTTCAGTTCGCTCGAAATATGATCGGATTTCACACCGTTATTACAGCCTAAAAGCAAAATGGCTTGGTGTTGAAGTGATGGACTATTGGGACAGGAATGCGCCTTTGCCTAATGATAGTCAACGAAGCATCCCTTGGGCAGAGGCGCAAGATACTGTTCTTTCTGCCTATCATGGTTTTGCTCCTGAGATGAAAGATATAGCTCAGAAATTTTTTGATAATAACTGGATTGATGCACCGCTTCGCCCAGGCAAGGCGCAAGGTGCTTTTTCATCCGACAGTGCCAAGTGCACATCCGTTTGTTCTTATTAATTATCAAGGTAAGCCACGTGACGTACAAACTTTGGCTCATGAACTAGGCCACGGTGTTCACCAGGTTTTGGCTGGTAAACAAGGTGCATTGATGGCGCCAACACCTCTCACTTTGGCTGAAACGGCAAGTGTGTTTGGTGAGATGCTCACTTTCCAAGCTCAATTGAAAAAAGCGCAAAATGATGTCGAGCGGCAATCTCTGTTGGCGGCTAAAGTTGAAGACATGATCAACACTGTAGTTCGGCAAATTGCGTTTTATTGTTTTGAGCGAAAAGTTCATGAAGCTCGGCGGGATGGAGAGCTAACGGCGGAACAGTTGAATGAGTTTTGGTTAGATGTTCAAGGTGAGAGCTTGGGCCCGGCCATTCGTTTGAGCGAAGGGTATGGGACATATTGGAGTTATGTTCCGCACTTTATTCATGCGCCTTTTTATGTTTATGCTTATGCCTTTGGTGATTGTTTGGTGAATTCGCTTTATGCAGTTTACGCTGATGCTTCAGATGGCTTCCAAGAGAAATATTTTGAGATGCTTAGCGCAGGTGGAACAAAGCACCATAAAGAATTGCTTGCACCCTTTGGACTTGATGCAACGGATCCCTCTTTTTGGGACCGAGGTTTGTCGGTGATTGAAACCATGATTGATGAGCTAGAACAGTTGGACCAGGCATGATGAATTGCATAAATTTTGGGCTTGTAATTCAGCTCAGACGCTAAAATCACCGTTTATAGGTAAAAACTAGGCTAAAGTTCTAAGTCATTTTGGCCCTATCTGCGTTATTTTGTAGCAGGCTAAGGCTTGCGAAATGGCCTTCAGATGATTAAAAAAGGGGACTTGTCTATTATTATCGCGTATGATTGACGTATAATATACATAATGGGCGATTTCATTTGAACTCACGTTTGATTATATGTTTTTATAAATTGAGCTTGTGAGGCTTATAAGTTGTATTTTGTGAAACAAGTTATTTATGTTTCATAAGACTAAATCGACTTTTGAGAAAATGTAAAAATAAAAATAGAGGGTTGTAGAATGAGCATTGATACGTCTAATGGCCATCCGGCTATGGATTACGCAGAACATGAGCGTACTTATAGTGGATTTATTAAAGCGACAATTTATTGCACGGTTGCACTTATTGCGCTTTTAGCTGGAATGGCGTTTTTTCTCGTTTAATACGGGGCCATTTAAACTCTAGAATTTGTTATTTTTTTGACTTGGTGACAGTTTTTCTGTTGTCGGTGATTGGGACTTTGCGTTCGTTCTTTTGATTGTGGTTGCATTTAGAACTTATTTTCATAGACGAATTGATTTTTTAATTTAACTAAAGAATGGAGTCGGTGATGGTTACTATTGCCGTTCCTGTTGAAGGTGTAGGCGAGCCACGTGCTGCGATCTCACCTGAGACGGTGAAAAAATATGTTGCCCTTGGGTGTGATGTTCGTATTCAAGCTGGTGCTGGTGTACCGTCTAATATTTTAGACGCTGATTATGAAGAGATGGGAGCCTCTATTGCAGGGTCTTTATCAGATACACTCTCTGGCGCTGATGTTGTTTTGAAGGTTATGCGACCTACTCAGGAAGAAATTGATCTCATGGGTGAGGGAACTGTTGTTGCAGCAATCTTAAATCCACATGATGAGGTTTCTGGCATCGAGGCACTAGCTGCTAAGAAAATTAAAGCATTTTCTATGGAGTTTATGCCACGGATCACACGGGCTCAATCTATGGATGTGCTTTCGTCGCAATCAAACCTTGCTGGTTATAAAGCGGTGATTGATTCAGCAGCTCACTTTACCCAAGCGATGCCGATGATGATGACGGCGGCTGGCACAGTGCCACCTGCGAAAGTTTTTGTTATGGGTGCGGGCGTTGCTGGTTTGCAAGCGATTGCAACGGCTAAGCGTCTTGGTGCTATTGTTACAGCAACAGATGTGCGACCTGCTGCTAAAGAGCAAGTTGAAAGCCTTGGCGGTAAATTCATCGCGGTTGAGAACGATGAGTTTAAAGAGGCTGAAACATCTGGTGGTTACGCTAAAGAAATGTCTGATGACTATAAGCGTGAGCAAGCTGAGCTTGTTGCCAACCATATTAAGAACCAAGACATTGTTATTACAACAGCGCTCATACCTGGGCGTCCAGCTCCTAAATTGATTAGTGCTGAGATGGTTCGCTCTATGGGAACTGGCTCTATTATTTATGATATGGCGGTTGAGCGTGGTGGTAACTGCGATTTGGCGAAACCTGGTGAGATTGTGAATGAAAATGGCGTTCTTATTATGGGGCCGCTTAATATTCCTGGTGCTCTTGCGGGCAACGCAACAAGCCTATATGCGAAAAACCTTTATAACTTCCTGGCTCTTATGATTGACAAGGAAGAGGGTTTGAAAATCGATTTTGAGGATGAAATCATTCAGGGCACTTTGGTGACCAATGATGGTAAAATTGTTCATCCTAGATTAACAGGGGAGACAAGCTAATGACTAAGACAGTATTGAAAGTTTTAGTAAGTTGTTTTGGAGCTTTGATGTTGAGCACGAGTTCAGCCTATGCCGCTGGCGCTGGGACTGAAGTGAGCTCATTTACTTACCTTTTCGCAATTTTTGTGATGGCGATTTTTGTTGGTTATTTTGTGGTTTGGGCTGTGACGCCTGCGCTTCATACACCGTTGATGGCTGTAACTAACGCGATTTCGTCTGTGATTGTTGTGGGTGCGCTTTTGGCTGTTGCTGTTGATAGCAATGGTATTGGTGCTGCAAATATTTTTGGGTTTCTAGCGCTAGTCATGGCGGCCATCAATATCTTTGGTGGCTTCCTTGTGACACAGCGCATGTTGGCCATGTATAAGAAAAAGGAACGCTAACAGACTTAATCTGTTTGTTTAGATGTTTTTTATTTTGCGCTCCTTGCCATTGTTTGCATGGGTGCGTTTAGAGGATTAATTTTATGTCTCCAGATCTAATTGCTTGTCTTTATTTGGCTTCGGGTGTGCTTTTTATTTTAAGCCTTCAAGGTCTATCTAGCCCAGCTTCATCTCGCCAAGGTAACCTCTTTGGTATGGCCGGTATGACCATTGCCATTCTTACAACTTTGGCTGCTGCTCCTTCAATTGCTAATATGTCCTGGCTGATGATTTTCGCTGGTCTTGGTATTGGTGGTTTAATCGGCGCCATTATTGCTAAAAAAATTCCAATGACAGCTATGCCGCAACTTGTTGCTGCGTTCCATAGTCTTGTTGGTTTGGCTGCTGTGTTTGTGGCGGCGGCGGCTTACTATTCGCCTGAAGCTTTTGGGATTGGTCAGTTTGGAAATATCAATGCAGCTAGTCTTGTTGAGATGTCTCTTGGTGCTGCAATTGGTGCCATTACATTTACAGGCTCAGTGATTGCTTTTGCTAAGCTTGATGGCCGTATGTCTGGCGCACCGATTATGCTGCCTGGTCGTCATTTCATTAATATCGCGCTTTTCCTTGGTATGATTTATCTCATTTACATGCTGATTGTTGGTCAAACAGAATTTACCTTCTGGGCTCTTGTAATCACGGCCTTTATCTTTGGTGTGTTGATTATCATTCCAATTGGCGGCGCTGATATGCCGGTTGTTGTATCTATGCTTAACTCATATTCTGGTTGGGCTGCTGCTGGTATTGGCTTTACGCTTGGTAATGCTGCCTTGATTATTACTGGTGCCTTGGTTGGCTCATCAGGTGCTATTCTTTCTTACATTATGTGTAAGGGTATGAACCGCTCTTTCATTTCGGTTATTCTTGGTGGTTTTGGTGGTGAAGCTGCCGGGCCTGCTTCAGATGATGGTGTGCAGCGGACTGTGAAGCAAGGCTCAGCTGATGATGCTGCGTTCATTATGAAAAACGCTGGTAAAGTAATCATCGTGCCTGGTTATGGTATGGCGGTGGCGCAAGCTCAGCACGCGCTTCGTGAGATGGGTGATGAGCTGAAAGCGGCTGGTGTTGATGTGGCTTATGCAATTCATCCAGTTGCTGGCCGTATGCCTGGTCATATGAACGTTCTGCTTGCTGAAGCGAATGTGCCTTATGATGAAGTGTTCGAACTTGAAGATATCAACAGTGATTTTGCTCAGGCTGATGTTGTTTATGTTATCGGTGCGAATGACGTGACAAACCCAGCTGCACTTGAAGATCCGCAATCTCCAATTTACGGTATGCCGGTTCTTGAAGTTTGGAAAGCGGGTACTGTGATGTTTAACAAACGCTCACTTGCTTCTGGTTATGCTGGTATTGATAACACATTGTTTTACCGTGATAACACAATGATGCTTCTTGGCGATGCGAAGAAAATGACAGAAGATATCGTTAAATCTCTCTAGCTAGCTAGACTGTATACTTACCATATTGACTGTTTTTGGTTATAACCAATGTAGTTGAAAAGTTTAAAGCCGCTGTCGGAATTGCTCGATGGCGGCTTTGTTTTGTCTTATTTCCTTTGCCTTGTTTCGTCTGTCTTAATTTGCGCAAGGTTTTTGTGAACATAGTTCATTTAGAAAAAGATAAATTATGTGGGAACCAATGGCAGGATTTAAATATATCATTAAGCGCCCTGAGTTTTTCGAAACTCTAAGAGAAAAAGCACAAAAAAGTAAGATCGGGTTTGCACTCTTTGAGTTTGTACTTTTTGGGATGAAGCAAGCTTGGGCCGCTTTGTTTGGTGGGCTGTTGCTTGGATTTATTTTGATGTCTCGTTATTGGTATCCAGGTTCCGATTTTTTACATCGTTATGATTTTTTGTTTCTGGCAGCTCTCACTATTCAGGGAGGGCTTATATTATTTAAGCTTGAGACATGGGAAGAAGCTAAGATTATTTTACTGTTTCATATTGTTGGGACGGTTATGGAAGTATTTAAAACATCAATGGGATCTTGGGTGTATCCTGAAAATAGTTTGTTTTACATAGGCGGTGTGCCTTTATTTTCTGGGTTTATGTATTCAGCTGTTGGCTCGTATATGGCTAGAGTTTGGCGGGCGTTTGATTTTCGGTTTGAGGGTTACCCACCTTTATGGCAAACCAATGTGATTGCAGTTCTTATCTATTTAAATTTCTTTACTCATCATTATTTGCCTGATATTCGCTGGGGCTTGTTTGTTGCACTCGGCCTCATATATTTTAAGACACGGGTTTATTTCAGGATTGATCGTAATCATTATTGGATGCCTTTGTTGTTTGGGTTTCTTTTGGTTGCGATTTTTATTTGGTTTGGTGAGCAAATTGGGACGTTGGCACAAGCATGGCAATATCCTAATCAGGCAAACGGGTGGCAGATGGTTTCATTTGGCAAACTTGGATCCTGGTATTTGTTGATGATTATTTCTTTTGTCATGGTGACTTGGCTAAATCCTATCCGTTCGATAAAAGATAAATAAAGTTTGTAAGAGATAAACAAAGTTTCGTTGTTTCAGATTTGTTCAAACGAGGGATGATTTATGAGTTGGTGGTTATGGAAAATTGTTTTGGCGTTGTTTTCGCTTTATATGGGGATTGCGCTTGCTTTATATTTTCTACAAAGAAAGTTGGTGTTTTCACCTGACCCGACTTATGTCTCTCCGGATGATATTGAGCTTAAGGGAATTGATGAAGTCGTTTTGAAGAGTAAAGATGGGTTGAAGCTTTATTCTTGGTATGCAAAAGCTGCACCGAATAAACCGACTTTGCTATTTTTTCACGGCAATGGAGGAAATATAGCGAATAGAGAAGAAAAATTTAGGCAACTTATGGCCCAAGGCTATGGTGTGTTTATGCTTGGCTATCGTGGGTTTGGTGGGAGTGAGGGGAAACCTTCTGAAGAGGCTTTTGTGAAGGATGCTTTTGTTGCTTATGATTATTTGCGTGATGTGGCAAATGTTGATGAACAGCAAATTGTGATTTATGGAGAATCGATTGGCTCATCTGTCG
>CAXIDO010000084.1:0-7803 GCA_964022745.1 uncultured Methyloligella sp.
TATGGGGATTGGTTAGAAGTTATCGCGGCTCTTCGTTATGATAGTTATGAGCTATCTGGTAATGGTTTTAATGTTGAAGAAGACCAGGTTTCACCAAAGCTAACTGTTGGAGTTACGCCAGTTAAGGGTATACAATTTTATGCTACTTATGCTGAAGGTTTCCGCGCACCAGCTGTTTCAGAAACGTTGCAGAGCGGTGTGCACCCAGTGCCGCCAGAGTTTGATATTATTCCGAATGTTAATTTAAGACCAGAGACTGCCGAGAATATTGAAGGTGGTGTGAACTTAGCTTTTGATAAAATTTTTAATGAGAACGACGTATTCAGGGCAAAGGCATCTATATTCAGAAATGATGTTGATGATTTTATTGAGAATAGAGTTGTTGGTTTAAATCCTGCTACCTGTTTTAATCCTTTTAATGGAACAGGTTGTGGTGAGAGCCAATATGTGAATATTGCGAATGCCCGACTTGAAGGTTTTGAATTAGAGGCGACATATGACAATAGACTGATGTTTGTTAATTTAGCTTACACCCATGTACGAGGTGATGATTTAACAAATGGGCAGCCACTTAAGTCGATTTATCCGGATAAAGTGGTGGCAACTGTTGGGTTTCGTTTTCTTGAGGATAAGCTAACTGTTGGTGGACGTTGGACATATGCAGATGCACAAAATAGAGTTCCGGATGCTGTTGACCCAACTGACCCTAGTATTGATGAAACTCCAACACCTTCTTACAGCCTTGTGGATTTATTTGCGACTTATGAAGTTAATGAGAATTTCTCAACGGCACTGACTCTAAATAATATTTTTGACGAAGGTTATCGTATTCATCGACATGAAGAAAATGAGGCAGGCTTTAGTGCTAAACTTTCTGCAACAGTGAGGTTTGGTGGTTAGTTTTGAGCGCGCGGGGCAATGATATACACTCTTTACCTTCATTGGATTTAGAGGAAACACGAATTTATTATCAAAACAATTTGGGTTTCACTATTGACCTTGTTGATGAGGGTTATTTGATTGCCTCTCGTGAAACTATGTCTATCAAATTTTATTTAACTGAAGATGAGCGGTTACCACTCAAGACGACTTGTACGATTTGTTCTGAAAAAATAGATTTATTGTATGAGGAGTATGTTACTCGAAAAATTTTAGGTTTGAGTAAAGTGAACGCTTACGAAATGAAGGCTGTTCGCGAGTTTTTTATCAAAGACCCTCATGAAAATTTATTGAGATT
Organism: uncultured Methyloligella sp.; assembly: GCA_964022745.1. Lineage (GTDB taxonomy): Bacteria > Pseudomonadota > Alphaproteobacteria > Rhizobiales > HXMU1428-3 > HXMU1428-3. The sequence continues at coordinate 1,238 of CAXIDO010000084.1, forward strand.
TAAAATAAAACCAAATTTAGAATAGTCAGTTTTTTATTCGTTTTATTCTAGATAGTAGAGTGACCGGAACAATTTGAGCAGTGTTATTGTTTTGGTCACTCTAAAAACGTTGTTTATTATTATTCATAAATATTCATAAATATTCATGCAGACAATGCAGTTCGGTAAAATTGTCTCCAGCGCTAAGATGATATTTTGTTGATTAGAAAAAAAGGATACTACGCGTGTTTATTGCGATGAATAGATTTCAAGTGATCAAAGGTAAGGAAACTGACTTTGAAAAAGTTTGGCAAGGTAGAGATAGCCGATTAAGTGAAATGGCAGGGTTTGAGGAATTTAAACTTCTTAAGGGGCCTGAACAGGATGAGCATACGCTCTATTCTTCATTTACAATTTGGAGCTCTAAAGAAAACTTTGAAGCGTGGACTAAATCTGAGCAGTTTAGAGATGCTCATAGGAACGCTGGACAGAATGATAAGTTATATTTAGGCCATCCTAATTTTGAAGGTTTTGAGCCGGTACAATATGTTTGATAGTTTTTACTATTTTGTACTCACAATAACTTTGTCTTTTTGATTAAAGCTCGCAAAATTAGTTTTGCGGGCTTTATGGTTTTGAGTTTTGTTTTGCGCGAGATGTTTCTTATTTGTAGGAGCATTTTCACCACGAATTATTTGCTCCGTGTGCTTATTTTAATTTATGCCAATTTAAGATCTTTGTAATTAACCTCTTAGTCACTATTCAATTTTTTAGAATGCTCTCTGTTTTTATATGGGGTGTGTTGGTTACGATGCTAAGAGGCTCTGATGCGGACTGAAACTGCCTTCTTAAGGCGACTTGATGAATTTGAAATAGAGCAACATGCTGTTTTACCTGATGTTTGCAAGATACTTGAAAAAGATATTCCTCAGGTCTTTAAGGACTTTTATTCTGTATCTAAAGCAGATCCTAACCTTAAAGCCATCTTGAGTGAAGGGATTGATGAGGAGCGGTTTGTTGCAGAACAAATGGATCATTGGAGTTCTTTGTTTCAAGGTAATATTACGGACGACCTTAGAGAGCATGCTTTTCGCAATGGTGATCAACAAAGATGCGTTGGGTTGAAGCCCGAAAATTACATAGCCTCTTATTGTTATTTGTTAGAGGCTTTGCTCCCCTCTCTTTTTAAAAATGATCGCAAATTAAACTCGAAAGTAAGCGCGCTTATTCGGGCTGTTTTTATTGATATGAACCTTGCTATGGGCTCTCATTTTGTTTTAGAAAAAGATGAAATAAAACGGCAAGAGGCCATTTTGTTTTCAGAGTCTATTTCTGAAGAACTGGATCATTCTAAAGTTGTGCTTGAGGAACTTTGTGAAGATCTTGGCGGGGCTAGCAATGACCTTTCTTCCTCTATTCAGGAGATGAGAGAAGGGGTTAATATTGTAGATAGAAGCTCTGAGATGACGGGAAGTGCTATTCAATCTGTTGCCTCACGTATTGAAGAAATTCAATCTAACAGTCTTGAAGTCGGTGGCCAGGCTGAAAATATGTCGAAATTGGCTGGTGATGCTGTTGATAAAACAGATGTGGCAGGTACAACGATTGAGCAGTTAAAAGAAACTGCTTTGCGCATTTCCGATATTACCGCATTGATTGATACGATTTCTCGTCAGACTAATTTGCTTTCTCTAAATGCTACAATCGAAGCTGCGCGGGCGGGTGAAGCCGGTAAAGGGTTTGCTGTTGTAGCTGGTGAAGTGAAGGCTCTGTCTGAGCAAACAGCGGATGCGGCAAGACAGATTAGCGAAAATATTACGAGCGTTGAAGAGGCCGTGAGTACCACAGTTGTTAATATGAGTGAGATTACTCAAATAATTGGACAAATGAATTTGGCGGCTAATTCTGTTGCAGGTAATGTTTCAAGTCAGGTTACTGCGTTAAATGAGTTGAGTTCTAATGCCCAAGATGCTGCTGGTGGTGCTGTTGAACAGCGAAACCCTATAAATATGTTTACCAAAACAGTTTCTGATTTAGATCGCGTATCAGATGTGCTTGGAAGTAAGGTTGGGGTTATTAATTTGACCTTTGACAAACTTGGGCACCGGCTTGCAGTTACAGCCAGTAATATTGGGGATGTTGATAGTCGTGCTCATCCTAGGTTGCCTTGTGGCATCTCAGTTAGCTTGGCTTATAGTGGGAGGACTTATCAGACTGTAGCGAGAGATATTTCATTAGAGGGCTCTCTTATAGATTTGCCAGAGGGGGAGTTACCAGTTGGCTCTGTAGTTGAGATTGATTTTGAGGGTATAGGTCTTCTTAAGGCTAATGTTCAAGGGCATCAGCCTCTTGGAACACGGTTTCGCTTTTTAGAAATCGACGATCAGATTAAGAGAGTTCTTTCTGGTTTTATACAGAATGCAGAGTTGAGAGAGCAGCAATATATTGCCATATTGACTGAACGACGTGATATGATTGTAAAGGAATTTGAAGCTGGATTGAGATCTGGTAAAGTTACAAAAGCTGCGCTATTTGATCAGGCCTATGTTCCGATCCCTGGATCTAATCCTGAGCAAGTTACAACAAAAGGCTTGCCATTTCTTGATGAGGTCTTGCCTGATATTATTGAACCTGTACTTGGAATGGACAGTAGCTTTGTCTTTTGTGCAGCTGTCGACAGGAATGGTTATTTACCGGTTCATAATAAGAAATATTCCAAACCGCAAGGGGATGACCCAATATGGAATGCATCAAATTCTCGTAATCGGCGTATATTTGATGACCCTACAGGGTTAACTGCTGGTCGGAACAGAAAAGAATTCTTGGTTCAGACTTATTTGCGAGACCTTGGTGGTGGTAACAATGTTTTTATGAAAGATATCTCAATGCCGATCGAAGTTGATGGTCAGCATTGGGGGGCTTTGCGACTTGCTCTTTCTATTAATTGATTTCTCGATTGTAGAAGACCAAACTCACCTTTATTCAATACATTTATATGCAAATTGATTTTGTCTTTGTATTTCACCTTTCTCAATCTCTTGACCATTAGTCTATTGAATCGTAGGCTAGCTTCTTGATTTTCTAATGTGAACACACATTAGATCTTTTCAATGCAAGAGAACATTTATTATGGCGCTTTAATTATCTGAACATCTTTAGATCTTTTGGGAGGGAACAATGGAAATAATTACAAATGCAGTCAATTGGCTGAATGGTGTGGTTTGGGGAGTGCCAATGTTGGTGCTGATTTTAGGGGTGGGGATATACCTAACTTTTGGCCTTAAACTCTTATCAATACTTAAAATTCCTTTTGGATTTAAACTTCTTTGGCAGGGTAGAATTCCTGGTGGAGATAGCGGAATTAGTCCTTTTAATGCCCTCATGACGTCATTAGCTGCAACCATAGGTACTGGTAATATTGCTGGTGTCGCAACAGCTATTTTCCTTGGTGGACCAGGTGCCGTTTTTTGGATGTGGATGACCGCCTTGGTAGGTATGGCTACAAAATATGCTGAAGCTGTACTTGCTGTTAAATATAGAGAAAAAGATGAGCGTGGTAAGTATGTTGGTGGTCCGATGTATTATATCAAGAATGGCCTGGGAGCAAAATGGAAGTGGTTAGGTGTTATCTTTGCTTTCTTTGCTGGTATTGCCGGTTTTGGTATTGGGAATATGGTGCAAGCAAATTCTATTGCAAATGCTTTAAGTACTAATTTTGCTATTCCTGAATGGGTCACAGGTGTTGTTTTGCTTGTTCTTGTAGGTATGGTTTTAATCGGTGGTATCGAGCGGATCTCTACTATTGCTGGCAAACTGGTTCCTTTCATGGCGATTGCTTATATTGCAGCTAGTACATTGGTCCTAATATTAAATGTTGATGCTATTCCTGGTGCCTTCAACCTTATCTTTACTCATGCATTTTCTCCAGCTGCGGCTACTGGTGGTTTTGCTGGTGCTGCTGTTTGGGCCGCTATTCGTTTTGGTGTTGCACGAGGTGTTTTCTCTAATGAAGCTGGTTTAGGTTCGGCTCCTATTGCTCATGCTGCTGCCTCAACGAAAGGTCCTGTTAGTCAGGGGCTTGTGGCCATGCTTGGTACTTTCATCGATACGATTATAGTTTGTACGTTTACGGCTCTTGCAATTATTGCAACTGGTGCATGGACTAGCGGTGAAACGGGAGCGGCTTTGACATCTCATGCCTTTAATTTAGCTTTGCCAGGCTTTGGTGGTTATATCATTGCGATATCAATTAGTATCTTCGCGTTTACAACTATTCTAGGGTGGAGTTATTATTGTGAGAGGTCATTACAATATTTGTTTGGCGTGAAAATTATTATGCCATTTCGTGTTGTGTGGTCTGCTGCCGCTTTGGTTGGGGCGACGTTAAAGCTAGGGTTTGTTTGGCTTTTGGCAGATACGTTAAATGCTCTTATGGCTATTCCAAACTTAATAGCTTTGGCACTGCTTAGTCCGCTGGTTTTCAAAATTACGAAAGAGTTTTTTGAAAGCAAAGGAAAATCTGAGAATAATCCTTTTTAGATTGACTGATGATAATGGTGGGGTTTACTGGAAGCTCCACCATTATAATTATTATTTGGCCGGTTCTAGTCTCAAGAGTTGTCCTTCACTGTCGTCTGTTAATAAATAGATGTAGCCGTCTGGGCCTGTTTTTACATCTCTGAAGCGGGCGGTGTGTTTTAGTAAAACTTCTTGTTTGACTGCTTTATCCCCTTTGAAAACAATGCGTCGCAAATGGGCGCCGGCTAGTGCACCGACGAAGAGATTGCCTTGCCAATTGGGGAATTTGTCTCCTGCGTAAAAAGACATGCCGCTTGGGGCGATGGATGGCTTCCAGTAAATGACTGGAGGGATGATGCCGGGGGCATTGGTTTTGTTGGAGATGATAGAGCCACTATAATCAATTCCATAGGTTACCTTTGGCCATCCGTAGTTTGCGCCTGGTTTGTCGAGTTTGTTCAGTTCATCTCCGCCGCGTGGACCGTGTTCGTGGAGCCAGAGGGAATTGTCTTTTGGGTTGAGTGTCAGGCCTTGTGCGTTGCGGTGACCATAGGAATAGGTCTCTGGTTTGAATTTTGGGTGCCCGGCAAAAGGGTTGTCTTTTGGAATTGAGCCATCGTCATTAATGCGGATGACACTGCCAAGATGATTGGCCGGGTTTTGTGCTTCATTTAAATAGCTATATCGATCACCGGTGGTGATGAATAAAGTGCCGTCTTTAGCGAATTGAAGACGCGAGCCATAATGATGTGAGCCCCTGGTTTTTGGCGACACTTTGAATATGGTTTGCACATTTTCTAATTTGTTACCAGATAGTTTGCCTTTTGCGACTTCTGTACCTTTGCCACCTTTTCCTGTTCCCGAGTAAGAAAAATAGACCAAATTGTTTTCTTTGAAATTAGGATGCGCGGTTACATCTAAGAGGCCGCCTTGACCGCCTGTGTCAATGTTTCTTGGAAGACCTGTGATTGGAGTTTCATCTAATTTGCCTTTTCTGATGATGCGGAGCTGTTTTTTTCGTTTCTCGGTGACAAGGATGTCTCCATGGGGCAAGAAAGCCATGCCCCATGGATTGCTTAGCCAATTTACATATTCAACAACTTTGAACTCATGCTCTTCTGACTGATGTGTCCCTTCAGCTTTTGAGGGGCCTTGAGATAGTGCTATGGCGCCAATCGTTCCAAGTGCAATAATGGCTGATAATTTGAAAGGTAATTTTGAATTGTTCAGCATGGTCTTCAGTTCGCTTTCATCCGTCTTTTGAAGTCATATCTGTCTTCTTGGGGTAAAATAATAAGTTATATATAATGACATTGTTTGTCATTTTTTAGTGGTCTGCAATTTTCTTACATTTACCTTTCAAATTGTTAGCTCGAGTTCTTGTTGAGGTTCATGGTCTGTTTTTTCTTTCTGGGTTTTGCCTTCCCAGAGTAGGTAAATTACTGGGATGACGATTAAGGTTAGTATTGTTGTTGTGATCATGCCCCCGATCATGGGGAGGGCTATGCGGCGCATAACGTCTGCGCCGATACCATCTGTGAAGAATATAGGTAAAAGACCAGCTATGATGACAGTGACAGTCATTAGCTTTGGCCGCACTCTTAGCACAGCGCCAGCTAAAATTGAATTGTAGAGGTCTTTGTTTGATTTAGGTGGGTGGTCTCTTATTTGAGCATCGATGTAAAGAAGCATTACGACGGCTGTTTCAACAGCAATTCCGCCAAGAGCTATGAAGCCAACGGCACTAGCGACTGAAAAATTATATCCAGCTAGATACATTGCCCATATGCCTCCTATGAGACCGAAGGGCAGTGACATCATGATGATGATTGTGCGGTCTAATCTGTTAAAGTGCAGCATTAATAAGACAAAAATGATGAGGATGACTGAAGGGATAGCGATTGAGAGTTTTTCGCGTGCTTCTATCAGTTGTTCGAATTGGCCTGACCAGCTTATTGAATAACCGGCAGGGAGACTTACTTGATTTGCTATTTTATTTTTTGCGTCTTCGACAAAGGTACCTAAGTCCCTTCCTGCTATATCAACAAAGACCCAGCCTGTTAGGCGGG